>JAJYRW010000346.1 GCA_021793895.1 Actinomycetes bacterium | reverse complement strand
CGATCATCGGCACGAACACCTTTTTCAGGTGCACGTTGGACATTCGGTTCAGAGTCTTCGCGCCGAGCATGGAGCCGCCGAGCACCCCGATCGCTACGGGGGCGGCGATCATCGGGTCGATGTCCCCGCGTTGAAAGAAAATTCCGGCCGACGCCGCCGCCGTCACCCCGATCATGAAATTGCTGGTGGTGGTCGAGACCTTCATCGGCAGGCGCATCGCGGTGTCCATCGCAAGCACCTTGAAGGTGCCGCTGCCGATGCCGAGCAGGCCGGAAATCAGTCCCGCCACGTACATCATGCCGAAGCCGATGCGCACATGCGCAACATGGTAGGGGATGTCCTGGTGCGTGCGTCGGTCGGAGTAGGTGCCTGGAAGCTTCAGCCACGGGGCCCACTTGTGATTCTGCACACCGCTCGGCAGTTCCTCCCCGAGCCGCAACACCAGCGGTATCGCGGAGATCAATAAAATGACGCCGAACACGATGAACAGCAGAGTATCGTCGAGCATCGAGGAGACCAGCGCGCCGCAGACTGCGCCTGCTGTGGTGGCGATTTCCAGAAACATGCCGACCCGCAGATTGGTCATGCGGTCGCGCACATAGGCCGCCGCCGCACCGGAGGAGGTGGCGATCACGGACACGATGGACGCGCCGATCGCCGTGGCGAAGGACACGTGAAAGATGAGGGTCAGGATCGGAACGATGAATACGCCCCCGCCGAGCCCGGCAAGGGCGCCGATGAAGCCGGCGAACAAACTGCTGAGCGCGATGAACAGCAGTACTCCGAAGGAGTTGTTCGGCATGGCCGTCACGCCCGGTCGCCCCATGTAGGAGCCGATCCCGAAGATGCTGAACAGCAGGATCGCCAGCACGATCGCGGTGATGATGACGTAGGTGCGATCTTTCTCGATCGCAAAGGCGGCGATCGACACGGCAACTCGCAGCACGGGCGTGGCGAGCAGGACGAGCAGGCCCGCCGTGACGATGGCTATCGGGTTGGCGGCCTTCAGACCGGCGCTGACCTCGCCCAGCGTATCCGGAAACGCTGTGGGCGGCATTCGGCCGAGCAGACGCAGCCCGTAGTAATAGCAGACACCGGCGAGTATGACCGCAACGCTGAGTAGTACGCCGCCGCGCAACACGCTGCTGATGATGAGTTCGGTTTTGCGGATGAGGCCATCGTCGGGCCCGAGGCGGGCGGACTTGTCGTTGATAATGACGTTCGGCATCACGGTTCCGTGGTGTGGCTGAACTGTTCTGGTTGAGACCGGCGAATTAAGGAAATGCCCCGTTCAAACCGCTCGTCATGACGAATGCGACGATTGCGGCGGGCGCCAGTCTACTGCGGGGCTGAGCGTGTGGCCGTAAAAAAATAAAAATTGTCCTGTCGTGACGCCCGATCGCGACGCACACGACCGTGCTAACGCCTCTCGCACGGTCGACGCCGTGCGCATCGACGGCGGCTGCGGAGCGCTACGGAAACTCTGCGGTGGCGGCTGCCGCCGTCGAGTCGGGCGATGGCGGTTGGGGTGGCGCACGCCGCCCGTATCGGCATGGCCGGTGTTCGAATTGAGTCCGGCCCCCGGGGCGGGTGCATCTGCCGCAGCGCCTGCGATCTTGATTCCCGGCGCGAGGGCGGTTCCGAGTTGACCATACGCATCACCGTCAGCGACACCCTGCTCCAGAGGCAACGCCCCGCGGAGGTGCGCTCGATGCCATTCCTGCTTGGCGGCCGTGATCCGTGCTCGATACGGGTTAGGAATGGCTTGGCGATTCCGTGGACGGGCGGGCGTGCGCGGCCGATGCGCGACCCTCTCACCGGCCACGGCGGAGGCCGTTCGTCGCGCTGAAGTTCCGCCGTGCCGCGGCTCGCAGGCGGGTGCGCAAGCCAGGCGGGAACACACGGCCTGAGCGCGGTCCGGAGCGCGCGCCCCGAGCCGGCGACGCCTGGGGTCCCAAAGCAAGAGGCCCACCTTGCGGTGGGCCTCTGGCGTTTTGGCTGGGGGACTAGGATTCGAACCTAGGTAAACGGAGTCAGAGTCCGTTGTCCTACCACTAGACGATCCCCCAAGAATCGCATGGCAAGCATCGCGGGTTGAGCACGACGAGGCCGCTATTGAAGCCTGCCTCGGCGGGCTCTTCAAGACCCCGTTAACGCTTGGAGTACTGCGTTCCGCGGCGGGCTTTGCGGCGGCCGACCTTCTTGCGCTCCACCTCGCGAGCATCGCGGGTGACGAACCCAGCGGCGCGCAACGTCTTGCGGTAGGTTTCGTCGTAGTCGATCAGTGCGCGGGTGATGCCGTGGCGGATGGCGCCGGCTTGGCCGGTGATGCCCCCGCCGTCAACGGTCACGCTGACGTCGAAGCGGCTGGTCAGTTCCAGGGCCTCGAGCGGCTGACGGACGATCATCCGTCCCGTTTCGCGGCCAAAGAACTCATCGAGCGGGCGGTCGTTGACCGTGATCTTGCCGCTGCCCGGACGCAGATACACCCGCGCCGTGGCGGTTTTGCGCCGGCCGGTACCGTAGTTCGCTTGCTGGAGTGCCATCGCTAAGTTCCTTTAAATCTCGAGCGGCCGCGGCTGCTGCGCCTGATGCGGGTGCTCGCCGCCGGCAAACACATGCAGCTTCTTGAACATGCGCCGACCGAGCGGGTTCTTCGGCAGCA
>JAJYRW010000345.1 GCA_021793895.1 Actinomycetes bacterium | reverse complement strand
CCACGGTTGCTCTTAGGTCGTCGATAAGCCACACTTGAAACTATAACCGGACTGTGGTGTCCGGTCAGGTTGGAGGACCAAAAATGACTGAATTTGACCATGAATTCGACGTCGTCATCGTGGGTAGCGGAGCCGCAGCGCTGGCCACGGCGCTGGGGGCAGTAGACGAGGGGCTTTCCGCCGTAATGCTCGAAAGCAGCGATAAGTGGGGCGGCAACTCAAATAAGTCTGGGGGCGGAATGTGGCTGCCTAATAACCCACTTATGCGCCGCGACGGCGCCGGAGACTCACGCGAAGAAGCCCTCACCTACCTGGCAGCCACAGCAAAGAATGATTACCGCGCCACCAGCCGCGAGCGCCAAGCAGCCTTCGTGGACGGCGTCGATGACTGGGTCACCACGTGTGAGCGCCACGGGATCTCTTTCGTGCGGGCAAAAGAGTACGCCGACTACTATCCGGAACTGCCGGGCGGAAAGATCGGCCGGGCCCTGGAAATTTATCCAATTCCACAAAAGAAAATGGGGCCGTGGCGCAAAAACATGGCCGCGCCGGCCGCGCTTCCCATCATGACGGACGACGTGTGGTTGCTTACGCGCGCATTTACGACCTTTAGCGGTTTTGCCCGCGGCGTGCGCCTGGTATTCCGGACGCTGCGCGGCCTAGTCACGGGCAATGGCCTGTTGGCGGGCATCGGTGTCGCGTTCACCGGTTCACTGCTCAATGCGGCTGTCGGGCATGGCGGCGCAAAGTTGTGGATGCGCACAGAAATGACAGACCTAATCGTCGAAGGCGGGAAGGTCGTCGGAGTTATCGCGCAGCAAGACGGTAAGGAAATTCGCATCGGGGCGCGCCGCGGCGTGGTGCTCGGATCGGGCGGTTTCGACGGCAACCGCGCCAAGCGCAAAGAACTGCAGGGCATCGAGGGCCACCCCTCGGGAGTGCTAACGAATATGGGAGTTCCGATTGAGGCAGCTGAGAAGCACGGCGCCGCTTTAGAGCTTATGGACGACGCGTGGTGGGGTGCGTCAGTTATCTCGGTTAATCCTGGCGTCGAGGACCCGAGTTTCATTGTGGGCGAGCGGGCAATGCCGTATTCAATCATCGTTGATGAGGACGGGCGCCGCTTCGCCAACGAGGCGGAATCGTACGTGGACCTCGGCCACCACATGCTCGCTCATAATAAGGACGGCCGCTGGTGGATGATCGCTGAAAAGCGCCACCGGCGCTATCTGCGTAACTACTTACTCGCCCCGGGGGTGAAGAAGAAGCTCAGCGACCAGGGCAGTTATTTCGAGGCCGACTCTATTGAAGAACTCGCCCAAAAGCTCGGCATGAAACCGGAGGTCCTTCGCGACACTGTTGAGCGATTCAACGGTTTTGCTCGCTCCGGAGTTGATGGTGACTTTGGGCGCGGGAACTCAGCTTATGACCGGTATTACTCCGACCCGACCGTGAAGCCCAATCCAAACCTGGGGCCTTTAGAAAAGCCGCCCTTTGACGCCGTTGAGTTTGTTATCGGAGACCTGGGAACCAAGGGTGGAGTCGTGACCGATGAGCACGCTCGCGTGCTGCGCGAAGACGGAACTGTTATCGAGGGACTGTATGCCTCGGGGAACTGCTCAGCCTCCGTCATGGGCCATACCTACCCCGGCCCGGGTTCAACTCTGGGTCCTGCTGTTGTTTTCGGGCTGATCGCTGCCCGCCACATTGCTAAGACAGGTAACTAGGAAGGGTTAGATCATGCAGATCACCAATAAGACCTTCGTCGTGACTGGTGCGGGTAACGGCATTGGCCGCGAAGTCGCCTTGGAGTTGTTGCGCCGCGGCGCGCGAGTTGCCGGAGTAGACATTTCCGGGGCGGCCCTTACCGAAACGGCCGCCCTTGCTGGGGCGAGCGACCGTTTTTCGGAACACGCGGTCGATCTCACCGACCGCGAGCGGGTAGCTGAACTGCCCCACGCAGTTGCTGCCGCCCACGGCGCGGTAGATGGACTAATTAATGTCGCGGGCATCATTCAGAGGTTTGTTCCTGTGGCGGAACTGTCTTTTGAAGACATCGAGAAGGTCATCAACGTCAATGTGTGGGGCACACTCAACATCAACAAGGTGTTCCTCGACCTGCTGTTGGCTCGCCCGGAAGCGTCCCTGGTGAATGTTTCATCGATGGGCGGGCTCACGCCATTCCCCGGGCAAACCGCTTACAGCGCATCCAAGGGCGCGGTGAAACTGTGGACGGAAGGCCTCCAGGCCGAACTGGCCGGCACACAGGTCGCAGTGACCGTGGTATTCCCGGGCGCAATCGCGACCGACATCGCTCGGCTTTCAGGTGTGACCGATGCGAGCGCGGATACGACCGACAGCAAAATCAAGATGACCAGCGCGCCGGACGCGGGCCGCCAGATCGTTGAGGCAGTAGCAAGCGGAAAACCGCGCGTGCGCATCGGTTCCGATGCGAAACTGCTTGATCGGCTTTCTCGGTTGATGCCGACCAAGGCGATCCAAATGATCGCTAAGAAGATGGCCTCAGCCGGTGCGAGTGTGAATTCTTAGCGGGTCCGGGCCGCACCTGGTTTGCGCAATACGACGACAGCAATTGCGATCACGACTGCCAGAACCACGCCCGCGCCCACTAGGAGCCAAGTGACGAGAGCGTTCGAGTTTTGATCAC
>JAJYRW010000344.1 GCA_021793895.1 Actinomycetes bacterium | reverse complement strand
CTTCCAGCCAGGAGCGCGAAGATTGTGCCGCCGACGATCCGGCAGCGCCCGCATTTGCCGCGGGAGTCCAACCCGGCGATGTCCTCGTTTCCCTCGCAGGTGAAGAACTCGACACCTGGGAGGCGTTCTCAGACCGGATCCGAACCACTCCAGCGCAGCCCACCGAATTGGTTGTGGAGCGCGACGGGGAACTACACACCCTGTCCATTACGCCCATGGTGATACCGCGTGAGGTTTACGACGCGGATGGAACCATCCAGCGCGATGCCGCGGGGGAGCCCATCACCGAGGACGTGGGTTTTGCCGGCATCACGTCTCAGACCGAGTTGCAGCGCCAATCGCCTCTGGAGGTGCCGGTGCTCGTGGGTGACGCCCTGGTGCGCACCGGACAGGTAGTTCTCACCCTGCCCCAGCGCATGGTGGATATTTCCAAGGCCGCCTTTGGCAGCGGTGAGCGCGACCCCGAGGGCCCGGTCGGCGTCGTGGGTGTGGGGCGCTTCGCGGGTGAAATCGCGGCGGTGGACCTCGAGGGCTACGGCATGGTCGAGCGGGTCGCCGACCTGCTGGGAATTTTGGCCTCCCTGAACCTGGCGCTATTTGTTTTCAACATGATTCCCCTCCTGCCCCTGGACGGCGGCCACATTGCCGGAGCACTGTGGGAGGGGCTGCGCCGCACGATCGCTAGGGTGCGTCGGCGACCTGATCCCGGCCCAGTTGACGTCGCCAAGGCCATGCCAGTGGCTTATGGTGTCTTCCTGGTCGTCGCAGTGATGAGCGTGCTTTTGATCTACGCCGATATCGTCAAACCGATCACCCTTTCGGGATGATCGAGGACATTTTGATTGTTAACAGTAGGCGACATGGGAACAAGATCGATGAAAGGGGATAATTAGGCCCGTGAGCAACTCTGTTTCCTTAGGCATGCCGAAACTTCCGCCGCCAGTTTTGGCGCCCCGCCGCAAAACGCGGCAGGTCAAGGTCGGTTCCGTCATGGTCGGTTCCGACCACCCGGTTTCCGTGCAGTCAATGACGACGACGCAGACCACCGACATCGACGCCACCTTGCAACAGATCGCCGAATTAACGGCTTCTGGCTGCGATATCGTGCGTGTCGCGGTACCCACCCAAGACGATGCCAACGCGCTACCGGTGATCGCGCAAAAATCGCAGATCCCGGTTATTGCCGACATTCACTTTCAACCCAAATACGTCTACGCCGCGATTGAGGCCGGTTGCGCGGCAGTGCGCGTCAACCCTGGAAACATCCGCAAATTCGATGACCAGGTCAAAGAGATCGCCGCCGCCGCCAAGGCAAACGGGACCTCGATCCGAATAGGTGTCAATGCCGGTTCACTCGATAAGCGTTTTATGGAGAAATACGGCAAGGCCACGCCCGAGGCGCTGGTGGACTCCGCGGTGTGGGAAGCATCGCTTTTCGAAGAGCATGACTTTCATGATTTCAAAATTTCGGTGAAGCACCACGACCCCGTGGTTATGGTCCAGGCCTATGAGCTTCTCGCTGCGAAGGGCGACTGGCCCCTGCACCTGGGCGTAACCGAGGCGGGTCCCGCCTTCCAGGGCACCATCAAATCAGCGACCGCATTTGGGGCGCTGTTAGCTGAGGGTATTGGCGACACGATTCGGGTTTCGCTCTCCGCCCCGCCGGTCGAAGAAGTCAAGGTCGGGTTGCAAATCCTGCAGTCATTAAATCTGCGCGAACGCAAGCTCGAGATTGTTTCGTGCCCGTCGTGCGGGCGCGCCCAGGTCGACGTTTACACCCTCGCCGAGAAGGTCACCGCCGGGCTCGAAGGAATGGAAGTTCCGCTGCGGGTCGCGGTCATGGGCTGTGTCGTAAACGGCCCTGGAGAGGCGCGCGAAGCCGATCTGGGCGTGGCCTCCGGTAACGGTAAGGGCCAAATTTTCGTCAAGGGTGAGGTCATTAAGACCGTGCCCGAAGCGCAGATTGTTGAAACGTTGATTGAGGAAGCGCTGCGCATTGCCGATGAGATGGGCCACGTTTCGGGGGAAGGGCCCATCGTTTCTGTTGGCTAATTTTGGCGCCACGTGACTTAAAAGGAGCCGCTCGGGCGCGAAACCGGGCACAATGATTTCTTGTGACGAGCACACTGTGGCGCAGAAGCCGCTCGCCGGTGCGGCAACTGGAGCGCACCGACTTGAGCGAGGCGCTTGAACTGTGTGCCCAAAACCCCGTTGACTCGGTTCTGGCTGCCGCGCGCTTTACTGAATTGAGCGCTATGCGCGGCGGTGATTTAGAAGGTTGGGGTTGGCCCCGCAGCGGGCCGTTAAAAGCCCTGTGCTGGGCCGGAGCCAACCTCGTGCCAGTGGTAGCCCCTGAACTGCCGCCCGCAGCAGCACGCCGCGCTTTGGCTGCTTTCTCTATGCACGCGGTCCGCACCAAAAACCGCAGTTCCTCCATCGTGGGGGAGCGGGGCGCTGTAATGGAATTATGGCAACATATTTCGCGCGTCCGCACCGCCCTCGACGTCCGCGCTAATCAGCCTTCCATGATTTTGGACGCCGCGCCGCAGGTTAAGCCCAATCCTTTGGTGCGGGTAACTAAACCGGATGAATTTGATGTGGTTTTCCCGGCCTCGGTCGCCATGTTCACCGAAGAGGTGGGGTATTCACCGCTGGGCGTTGACGGGGGA
>JAJYRW010000343.1 GCA_021793895.1 Actinomycetes bacterium | reverse complement strand
GCCCTCGGGGTACTTGTAGTTACCCTGCTCGTCGTAGTCGGTGGCCATGCCGTACAGCGATGGGTCGAAGTCCTCCGACTCGGGATCGACGCCCTCATTGGCCTGCTTGAGCGACAGCGAGATGCGGCGCCGTTCCAGGTCGATGTCGATGACTTTGACCAGTACTTCGTCGTTGACCTGAACAACCTGTTCGGGCAGTTCCACGTGGCGGACAGCCAGCTCGGAAATGTGCACCAGGCCCTCGATGCCGTCTTCGACGCGCACGAACGCACCGAAGGGAACGAGCTTGGTGACCTTGCCGGGCACGACCTGGCCAATGGCGTGGGTGCGTGCAAAGGTCTGCCAAGGATCTTCCTGCGTTGCCTTCAGTGACAGGGAAACACGTTCGCGTTCCATGTCGACATCGAGCACCTCGACGGTGACTTCCTGACCAACCTCGACAACCTCGTTCGGGTGGTCAATGTGCTTCCAGGACAGTTCGGAGACGTGGACGAGGCCGTCTACGCCGCCCAGGTCGACGAATGCACCGAAGTTGACGATCGAGGAGACAACGCCGGGGCGTACCTGGCCCTTCTGCAGTTTCTGCAAGAAGGTGGTGCGCACCTCGGACTGGGTCTGTTCCAGCCAGGCACGGCGAGACAGAACAACGTTGTTGCGGTTCTTGTCGAGCTCGATGATCTTGGCTTCGAGTTCCTGGCCCACATAGGGGTCGAGGTCTCGAACGCGGCGCATCTCTACCAGGGATGCCGGGAGGAAGCCACGCAAACCGATGTCGAGGATCAAACCACCCTTGACAACTTCAATTACGGTACCGGTGACAACACCGTCTTCTTCCTTGATGGTTTCAATCGCACCCCAGGCGCGCTCGTACTGGGCGCGCTTCTTGGAGAGGATCAACCGGCCCTCTTTGTCTTCCTTTTGAAGAACAAGGGCTTCGACCGGATCGCCGACGGCGACAACCTCGTGGGGGTCGACGTCGTGCTTGATCGAAAGTTCGCGGGAGGGAATTACGCCCTCAGTTTTGTAACCGATGTCGAGTAGGACCTCATCACGGTCTACTTTGACAATGGTTCCCGAGACTAAGTCTCCGTCATTAAAATACTTGATAGTTTCGTCAATGGCGGCGAGAAAATCGTCAGCCGAGCCAATGTCGTTGACGGCAATCTGTGGTGTGGACTGCTCGGGGTTAGAAATGGTCATAAAGGATGGACTCCGATGTGGACAAATTACTAGTAGTGGACAGGGATACAGCCTGACTAATCTATCGGTTCTGAATTAGTCAGGCAATACTGGGGCAGCCTCTCACCGCGAAGAACCCAGCGCTTTCAGCAGGCGAGCACAAAAGCCTGCTTTGATGGGCTAAGAAAGCGACCCGGCAACGTAGAGCAATTCTTGTGGAACCTTGCGCACCTTACCGGCAATTTCTTCGAGTCGAACAAGCTCGACTCGATCGCCGTGCAGGGCGGTCATTACCGAGGATTTCCCTTCTGAAAGCGCGTCGACGGCCGCGACACCAAACCGCGATCCCAAGATGCGGTCGGTTGGGGTGGGAACTCCCCCACGTTGGACATGGCCCAGCACGGTAACTCGGGTATCGAAGCCCGTGCGCTTTTGGATCTCGCGCGCGACCGCTTCAGAAATCGCTCCAGCAACAATCGTCCCATATGGCCCCACGGGCGCTTCGTAATCCATGGCGCTGTCTTCTTTGGGCAGGGCGCCTTCAGCCACGACCACGATCGAAAAACTGGCGTGGGAGCGGTGGCGGTGAATCAGGTATTTAGTTATCTCCGCGATGTCGAAGGGCTCCTCCGGGGTCAAAATGACTTCCGCCCCGCCTGCCATTCCGGAGTACGTGGCAATCCAGCCGGCGTCGCGGCCCATCACCTCAACGACCATCACCCGGTTGTGACTTTCAGCGGTGGTGTGCACCCGGTCAATCGCCTCAGTAGCAATATTTACGGCCGTGTGGAAGCCGATGGAAATGTCGGTTCCTTCCACGTCGTTATCGATCGTGTTGGGAATCCCGACCAGGTTTACTCCCGCCTCAGCGACCTTGGATGCCGCGTCCAATGTGCCGTCCCCACCGATGCAAATCAGCCCATCGATGTGTTCGGCCCGCAGGGTGCGCAAAACCTGTTCCATCCCGTTTTCTTCACGGTGGGGGTGGAAACGCGCCGTACCCAGCAGCGTTCCGCCGGTGGGGAGGACACTGCGCACGTCGGCGCGAGTGAGCGTTTGGAAGTCGCCCTCGGCAACGCCCTTCCAGCCGTTTCGAAAACCGACAACGGAGTGCCCATAGGCTAACTCTCCGTGTTTAACGACCGCTCGAATCGCGGCGTTGAGTCCCGGGCAGTCCCCGCCTCCGGTCAAGACTCCAATGCGCACGCGCGTCTCCTTCCAGCACTGATAATTTGCCTACGCGGCACTGCGCGGGCTTGACTCACCCCTAACCTTACCCGTCGAATGCGGGTGTGTCGTTCGACTTTGGTCCCCCGCGCGCCGCTGTAAAGCCTTGGCGCGCGACTTCAGAAAGGTGCATGATGCCTCCAGGTTACGACCAGGCCGGGTATGAGAAAGTCCCATCGGAATCTGCCACCCCGGCCAACCGCGCGTGGTGGGATGCGGAAGCCGCCGATTATCTAGCCGAACACGGCTCTTTTTTAGGCGATGCCAGA
>JAJYRW010000342.1 GCA_021793895.1 Actinomycetes bacterium | reverse complement strand
CATGATTTTTATGACGGAATCTACGGAATCTTATCCCGCGACCTCTCCCAATCGGTATGAATCCGCTACTGCGTGGCGCGATGTTGATGGCTACTTCACGAAGGCGCTCATCACCGAAGACGACGTTTTAATACAGGCCCGGGACTCGAGTGCAAAAACCACCTTGCCAAACGCGGAAGTCGCCGCGAATCAGGCTGCGTTCTTAGGGCTTGTTACGCAGATTGCCGGAGCAAAACGGGTGCTGGAATTTGGAACGCTTGCCGGTTACTCCACGATCTGGTTCGCCCGGGCAGTTGGCGCAGCTGGACAGGTAGTAACGCTGGAACTCGAAGAGCGTAACGCCCAGATTGCTCGCGAAAACTTCACCGCGGCCCATGTGGCGGACCGAGTCGAGGTAATCGTGGGGCGCGGTATTGAATCCGCGCAGCGCCTGATTGCGTCGAACGTGGCTCCATTCGACTTAGTGTTCATTGACGCCGATAAGCCCAGCAATCCCGACTATCTCGCTGCTGCGCTGCAACTAACCCGATCCGGGGCCGTGATCATTATTGACAATGTCGTTCGCAACGGTGCGGTAGTTGACGCAAGTGGCACTGATCCTCGCGTCGAGGGAGTTCGCAAAGTGACCGAGGCAATCGCAAACCATCCAGAACTAGATGCCACTGCTATTCAAACAGTGGGCATCAAGGGTTGGGACGGTCTATTGATAGCGCGTCGGCGTTGACGCGACCAACGGTCGCTGCCTAACCACTGGCGCCTGCCCTGGGCAGCGCGCAGGCCTTAGATGTTCACAACTTCTTTGTTTCGCGGCAAATAACCATCGAAGGTAAACGGCACCGCATGCGAATTTTTTACGTCCTGACTGCTAATTGCTTGCAAGTGCAGGTGCGGCTCCGTGCTGTTGCCGGAATTACCGCAGCGTGCCACCACGTCTCCACTTGCTACATGCTGCCCGAGCCGAATCTGAATACTGCCCTGCTGTAGGTGACATAGCACCACCACGGGCCCAGTTGCTGTCGCAATCATGATGTGGTTGCCCGCCAGCGCCCTCCAGCCGGCCGCAGCTCGCTTGCGCTGAGTAAGGCTATAGCTGATTGAGGGAAAACCACGAAAGGCTTCATGGTCGAAATCAGCATCGTGTGCGGCTACCACCTCGCCGGAGATGGGCGCCAGAATCGGGTATCCGAACCCAGGGAAATTCCTTGCGGGTTCGGGCCGCATTAGTGAACTCAAAGTAAAAGGAGCGGTGCGCCCGTTGCTGCGCACGGGGACGAAATCAATGGCATGGGACATTCCGTACACGGCAGTACCATGGCTCGGAACGCGATTGGCTGGACTGTTTTGCGTTAGCCAGCGGCCCGTGAACGGGTAGACCAGGTCAATAGTGGGGTAGATGATTTAATACTAACGATCTTGTCTTCGCATTTTCCTTCAAACGAGAAATTGGCTGCCATGATCACGCATAGAAAAAACTCTGCTGCGCCAGAAGAAAAAGACGCCGCCCCGTCAGAAGAAAAAGACGCCGCCCCGTCAGATGATTGGGAAAATCGCATCGCAACGTTCTGGAAAACAGCCGACGACACCCGGCCTGAATGGATGCTGGAGACAATGAATGTTCTGCGCCAAGAGCTACCCGACTCCAACCCCGACGCCCTCTTCGAGTGGGCCAGCGTGCATGATTTTTTGGGCCGCGAATCCCAAGCCGTTCCGCTCTATGAACAAGCGCTTAACAACGGTGTGGCGGGAGCGCGCAGGTGCCGAGCAGCAATTCAATTGGCCAGTTCGCTGCGCAATGTTGGTAGAGCTCAGGACGCATGCAAACTGCTCGAAAATTTCGAGTTCAGCCATGAAATGAAGCCCGCTGCAGCAGCCTTTCGGGCGCTGGCACTACGGGATTGTGGCCAATCTGATGCGGCCCTACGGGTGGCACTCCAGGCGCTGGCAACATTGCTTCCGCAATATGGCGCCGCGGTGGAATATTACGCGGGAGCGCTGGCGAGCAATTCGATGTAAGTGACTTATTCTGTGATTTATGGCTCGTAAGAAGGAACGATGCATTACCGTACCGGTGGAACCGTTTCATGTATGGAATCAGGTCCATGTGGTTTTAGGAGCCCTGCCCGGAGCTCAAATTACGGGTGCCAATCAAGGGGTTATTTGGGCAAGTGTGCGTCCCAACCTGCGAACGTGGGGGGAACAGATAACCGTCACGCTCCGGCCAGTTCCGGGCGGGACTGAAGTTCACCTGCTTAGTGAAAATACGTTTCCATTACAGCTGATCGACCTGGGCAAAAATAAAGAAAACATTGAGCACCTCGTCCACGGATTGAGCGTGCCCGGGACACATTAGGCACTATTGGGTTTGTTCCAGGCGCATTAGCCACTATCTTTGCCAGCCCAGCAATGGCACGCTCGACCATATGCGTCAAAAATGGATGGCAATATCAGTCGAACTCCTAGGCGGTATGGGGGAGGAGCTGTGGCCCTATCCAGGTCGCGTTTTTGCTGTCAGCTCGACGCACACATTTGCGCAGCTAGCCAATTCAATTGACGCCGCTTTCTCCCGCTGGGATTTATCACATCTGGCGATGTTCACACTTCCAGACGGCCGCATAATCACCGATGTACAGACCGGGCAGGAACTGGCAAACGCCGTTGCTGGCCCCTTGCTCAACCCGC
>JAJYRW010000341.1 GCA_021793895.1 Actinomycetes bacterium | reverse complement strand
AAAAAGGTGCCCCACTGTGCTCCGGCTGGAATCTCGGGTGTGTCGGCCAAAATATCGCGAATCGCAATCCCGCGTTGATCCCGTAGGGCATAAAAAATGCGCGGCATGACGGGGAAGTGGAAGCACATGTGGCAGGCCGGTTTTTCTTCGGTGCCGAAATAGTCCACCACCTCTTGGGGCCACTGATTGGCTTCTGCCAGCAATACGCGTCCGGGGTATTCCGCGTCTACAACGGAACGCACGTACTGCAAAAATTCATAGGTGCGCGGCAGGTTCTCGCAGTTGGTGCCTTCTTCTTCGAATAGGTAGGGCACCGCGTCCAGTCGAAAGCCATCAATTCCCATATCGAGCCAAAAGCGCAGCACATCGAGCATGGCTTCCTGCACGTCCGGATTTTCGAAGTTTAAATCCGGCTGATGGGAAAAGAACCGGTGCCAGTAGTACTGCTTGCGGACCGGATCAAACTCCCAGTTTGATGTTTCGGTATCAACGAAGATGATGCGGGCGTCGGCATATTCTTCATCCGTATCGCGCCAAACGTAAAAATCCCCGTAGGGGCCGTCCGGATCAGTGCGCGAGGATTGGAACCACGGGTGCTGATCTGAAGTGTGGTTCATTACCAGGTCGATAATTATGCGCAAACCGCGCGCGTGGGCGGCTTCGAGCAGCTCCGCGAAGTCATCGATCGTGCCGTATTCAGGTGCCACCGCGCAGTAGTCTGCGATGTCATACCCGCCATCGCGCAGCGGTGATGGGAAGAAAGGCGGCAACCATAAGCAATCAATTCCCAGCCACTGCAAATAATCCAGACGGTCAATGAGCCCGCGGATGGTGCCCCACCCTTGGCCCTTGGAATCAGAAAATCCGCGTAACAACACTTCATAGAACACGGCGGTGCGATACCACTGCGGATCATCTGAAAGACCCGGAAAAGCATCTTGCCCGAAATACGGTTGCGCTGCATTCGGCAGCGCGTGTAACGGCTCGCTCTTCACGGATTGGGCAGCGGACTGCGGTGGGGTCACGGGGATTTCACCTCAATGATGTGGGCGCAATTGTCATGGGGGTCGAGCCGCACGTAGTTGTTGTCTCGCCACGCAAAACTCTGCTGAGTCAGCAAGTCATGCGCTATGAAGCCGGTTTCTTGAATTTGCTGTGGGTCTAAGCCCAGCGCAGCCAAATCCAGTTCGATCGTGGCCTCGCGAGTGGAGTGGGGATCGATGTTGAGGACAACAATTACCGTATCGGCAGTGCCGGTGGGCGAATGGCTGCGGGGTAGGTGTTTAGAAAAGCAGACGATTTGTTCGTCGGAAGTGCGATGAATGGTTAGATTTCGCAACTGCTGCAAGGCGGGGTGCGCGCGGCGAATTTCGTTCAGTTTGGCCAAGAGATCGGCAATGCCAAACTCAGCTGCGCGATCCCAATCTCGGGGCTTGAACTCGTATTTTTCGTTGTCGATCTGCTCTTCGGCTCCGGGGCGGGCAACGTTTTCCACCAGTTCGTACCCCGAATAGATTCCCCAATTGGAAGAGCCCATTGCCGCTAATACGGCGCGGATGGCGAAAGCGGCGGGCCCACCGTGCTGCATATATGGGGTGAGAATGTCATGGGTGGTGGGCCAAAAATTCGGGCGCATATAGGCGGCCAAGGCCCCCGAAATTTCGGTGAGATACTCCTCAATCTCGTACTTGGTGTTCCGCCATGTGAAGTAGGAATAGGACTGGTGAAAGCCAATTTTAGCCAGCGTTTTCATCATTGCCGGCCGAGTAAAAGCCTCGGAGAGGAAAATGATCTCCGGGTTGGTTTGTGCAACCTCGGCCAGCAAGCGTTCCCAAAACCAAAGCGGTTTCGTGTGGGGGTTATCGACGCGAAACAGCGTCACGCCGTGGTCAATCCACAGCCGCACGATGCGCAGCATCTCCTGGTAGATGCCCTCAGGATCATTATCGAAATTCAGCGGGTAAATATCCTGATACTTCTTGGGCGGGTTCTCCGCATACGCAATCGTGCCGTCAGCGCGGGTAGTAAACCACTCCGGATGATTCTTTACCCAGGGATGATCCGGGGAAGCTTGCAGGGCTAAATCCAGCGCTACCTCAAGATCTAACTCCCGCGCGGCAGCAACGAAATCATCAAAGTCCGCGAATGTCCCCAACTCCGGGTGAATCGCATCGTGGCCGCCAGTCTCGGCTCCAATGGCATAGGGCGAGCCCGGGTCTTCGGGCAAGGCCGTAAGCGTGTTGTTACGCCCCTTACGAAACGTCGTACCAATGGGGTGGATGGGCGTGAGGTAAACCACGTCAAATCCCATCTCGGCAATGGCGGGTAAGCGCTGGGCAGCAGTGCGCAGCGTCCCGGATACCCACTTACCAGTCGCGGAATCAAAATATGCGCCTTCGGAACGGGGAAAAATTTCATACCACGCACTAAATAGCGACAACTTTCGCTGCACCGTGAGTGGATAATTTGGCGAGGGTGAAATGAACTCGCGAAACGGGGCATCGGCAAGGACGCGCTCCACCGCCGTGGAGGTACCCGCGGCGAGGCGGGCTGGGACGGGTCGATCAGTATCTTCCATTGCGGTAACCGCATCACGCAACACCCGCGCAGCCTTTCTTGATAACTCGGAGCGCTGGGCCGCGCGCTCCAAGAGCAGCGCGCCCTCTTTGAGCATTAACTCC
>JAJYRW010000340.1 GCA_021793895.1 Actinomycetes bacterium | reverse complement strand
CGTGGATCTGAAGGCCGAGATCAAAGAAGAGTATTCCGATACGCTCGCGGCCGGCCACGTACTTTCACAAGAGCCCAATTCCGGCACCCTTTATCGCGGTGACACCGTGACAGTGGTTGTTTCGCGTGGTCCAGAACGCATAGAGGTGCCCAACGTCTTAGGCAAGCACGTCGATGAGGCCAAAAAAGAATTAGAGGATCTGGGTTTTGAAGTTAAAACCCGCCAAATGAATGACTGGTGGGTATGGGGCGAGCGCGTTTCGGAGCAGAACCCGGGCGCGGGTAAAAAACTGAAAAAGGGTGAAGAAGTAACCTTGACGCTCAGCTAGTTGTGCGTGCCCGCTCACTCTTGATGCGAGTAGTTGTTCGTGCCCGCTCACTCTTGATGCGAGTAGCGCTCTTCACGCCAGGCGTCACCAATAATGTGATACCCGCGATCTTCCCAAAAACCGCGTTGCACCTCAGTGTGATATTCCCAGCCTCGGACCCATTTTGGTCCTTTCCAGGAGTACAGATGCGGAATGATAAGACGCAGGGGCGCGCCGTGCTCAGTGGTGAGCGGTTCACCGTTGTGGTGGGTGGCCAAAATAGCGCGTGGCGAAGCCAGGTCAGCTAGTTGCACATTGGCGGCGTAGCCGTATTCGGCATAGACCACAACGTGGCGAATGTGATCGGCAGGCGGAAAAAGCTCAACGACCTCGCGGGCTGGAAATCCTTGCCAATGGTTATCGAGAACGCTCCAGTGCGTGGCGCAGTGTAAATCGGCGGTGACTGCAATTTCTGGCAACTGAGCTAGTTCATCCCATGTCAGGTGATGTTCTTTCCCGTCTTGGGTTTCCCCGCCGACCGTGAAGTTCCATCGATCTGGGCGCGGCCGTGGCACCGGCCCGTAGTGCATTATGGGCAGTTCATGCACCAGCCGTTGACCAGGCGGTAACGCCCGGGGCGGCTCGATCCATGGCTCATTGGTGACACGGTCGGCGGGGTCCATGGTAAAAGCTATTTACCTTAGCTATCGCGCAGCAGTTCAGCTACCTGGAACGCCATCTCTAGTGACTGCTGGTGATTTAGCCGCGGATCTACAAAGGTTTCGTAGCGCCGCGCAAGGCCGGCTTCGTCAATTTCTGAACAGCCACCCAGAATTTCGGTGACATCATCGCCAGTTAATTCGACGTGAACGCCGCCCGGCACGGTGTCCAAGGAGCGATGCACTTCAAAAAAGCCGCGGATCTCGTCCATGACGTCTTCGAAGCGCCGCGTCTTGTAGCCGTTCGGCGACGCAAAGGTGTTGCCGTGCATTGGGTCAGTAACCCAAGTGACCGCCAAACCAGCTTCCGTGACCTTCTCGACCAAGCCGGGCAAAATGTCGCGAATCTTCCCCGCGCCCATTCGGCTGATGAACGTCAGGCGGCCCGGCTCGTTTTCTGGGTTGAGTTTTTCCGCCAGCGCGATCGCGTCAACAGCTGTCGCCGTCGGGCCCAACTTAACGCCAATTGGATTACGCACGCGCGAAAGGAAGTCCACGTGGGCTCCATCCAGCTGGCGGGTGCGCTCCCCGATCCATAGGAAATGGGCGGAGGTGTTGTAAGCCTGCCCGGTACGGGAATCAATGCGGGTAAGGGCGCGCTCATAGTCAAGTAGGAGCGCCTCATGGCTGGAGTAGAACTCCACCGTCTTCATCGCTTCGAAGTCCGCGCCGGCGGCCTCCATGAATCGCATTGCGCGATCAATTTCAGCGGCCATCGATTCATAGCGACGGTAGGCGGAGTTATTGGCCAAAAAGCCCTTATTCCACGCATTTACGTGCCGCAGATCCGCAAAACCGCCCGTGGTGAAGGCTCGAATAAGGTTCAGCGTCGCGCTCGATACGTGGTAAGCCTCGACCATCCGGTATGGATTGGGGCGGCGCGCTTCCGGGGTGAATTCGAACTCGTTGACCGCATCGCCGCGGTAGCACGGCAGGGTGATGCCGTCAATTGTTTCCTCATCGGAGGACCGCGGTTTAGCGAACTGCCCAGCCATGCGCCCCATTTTGATGATGGGCATCGAGCCGCCATACGTCAGCACGACTGCCATCTGCAGGATTGTCTTTATCCGCGCAGAAATCCGGTCCGCGGTGGCGTCAGCGAAGATTTCGGCGCAGTCACCGCCCTGCAGCAAAAATGCCTCACCGCGCTGGGCAGCGGCGAGCTGGTCGCGCAGACCATCGGCCTCGCCGGCAAAAACCAGCGGAGGCAGTTTCGACAGATGCGCCGTGGCTGCAGTCAGCTCATCAGCATCCGGCCACGTTGGCTGCTGCAACGCGGTTAAGTTGCGCCAGTGGTCTAAACCGGCAACAACATCAGTTTCAGGTATAACACTCACAAAAAGCCCTATTTCTCAGTGCTCAGCAGGCGGCGCCGCTTCGAGGCGCTGGCCAATCTGAGCAAGCATCTGACCGAACCAGTCCTCGGTCACATCGAACGCTTTCCCGCCGGCGATGCGGGGGAAGGCGATTGCGGTGAGCTCGTCACCGTTTTCTTCATCATGGCCGATCACGCCTGACTCACCCTTCAAAGCAGTATCTACTGCCAAGTCGGTCATGGTCTTGATCAGTTTCAAGTCCGCCTCATTAGAAGCAGCCGAGCGAGAGAAGTAGCCAGACTTTTGCACCATTACCTTCTCCGCGCCAATTACTTTGGCGAACTGAT
>JAJYRW010000339.1 GCA_021793895.1 Actinomycetes bacterium | reverse complement strand
GGCGAGCTGCACCGGCTTTGTTGTCACGGCCGATGAGGTTGGGCGCCCAATCGCCGTTCTCAGTGATTTGCAAACTACTGATAAGTCGCTTACTGCCGCGACAGCTTCCGGTTATGACTTAATGACCGGCGAGCATGTTTGGGGCCCGGTTGAAGTGCCGGGTGTTTACCAGGGCCCCGGGGTCATTTTCGCCGATCCTCCGCAGGGTGGCATGGGTGAAACCGGTCCGCGGGTCGCGCTCGATCCCACCAGCGGGACCGTTGCGGCCTCCGAGATGAGCGAGGAGGGGATCCGCGTTTTGGGCGAGTATTCCGGAATCGTCCTCATCACCGAAAATGAACAACTCATTGCCCGAAACGCCGGCGATAAAACCGAGCTTTGGAGTGTGGCGCTAAGCGAACGTGATTGGAAGGCCGAGGACATTCGCGCCGCACTAGATCCGGTAGCCGGGGACCGCTTCGTGAAAGTCATTATCTCCAATTCAGCAAGCGCCATTATCGATCTACAAAACGGGGAAATAGATGCAAATGCGCGCGAGGCGGCGCTTGACTCTGCCACCCAAACACTGGTGTTGCGCAACGGTGAAGGATTGCACGCCTACAGCGCCGAGGATCAAGAACTGTGGTCGATTTCGGCTCCGGACGAAACCCGGATCGCCGCAATTGGCGCAGGCAACCTATATGTCGAAGAGAACGAAATCGTTCACGAACACGATCTCGACACTGGTGATGTAGTGCGCAGTTATGACGCCGATGAACACCAGACGCTTGTGGTGCCGACAAATATTGGTAAGGACGGCGCCGCGATCCTTTTCGATGGGGACCGTCACCTTCTCGCTATCGCACCCAAAGCGGACGCCGCCGATGAATCTGAACAATCATGACGCGCAATATTCCATGATGCGGAGTGATCCATGACGCAGGTGAACTCTCACAGCCCTACATCGCGCCAAACGATAAACGGCACGCCTGCTACCCCCATTTTATCG
This sequence comes from Actinomycetes bacterium, assembly GCA_021793895.1. The sequence continues at coordinate 1,704 of JAJYRW010000339.1, read as the reverse complement.
CTCAGGGCCGCAATTCCCCTTGCGGCGCTCGGCGGGATTGCAATGAATGGCGCGTTTCCCGCGCTGGGGTGGTGGCCACTGGCCTTTGTTGCTTTAATCCTGAGCTTGCTCACATTCATCGGCCGAAGCACGTGGGGTGCCGTTTTGGTCGGAGGCATATTCGGGGCGGGCTTCTGGTTTCCCCACGTGGCTTGGGCGGCCCAATTTCTAGGTGATCACCCCTTGAGATGGGTGCCATGGGTCGCGCTCGCAAGCATTCAGGCAATTTTCATGGCCGCACTAGCGCCACTAATCACACTTGCATATCGATGGCTGCCGCGCCTTCGAAATACGTGGCCGATGCGCTTGATTGCACTCCCTGCACTCGTGGCGGGCGCCTGGATTTTGCGCGAACTCATTATGGGTTCGTGGCCCTATGGCGGATTCCCGTGGGGCCGGGTTGGGATGAGTCAGTCTGAAAGTCCATTTGCTGTCATCACATCGTGGGTCGGGGTTACTGGCCTAGGATTTTTGATGGTCCTCGCATGCGCTGCGGCGATTGAAGCGATCCGTTTTATCACGCACACCCGCCGCGAGCTAAAACGCCGCGAGCTAGAACGCACGGACCTCGGAAAACCTGCACGGGCGCATTGGCTGGCGCTGATTCCGACAGGTGCGCTCATTGTGGCTATGCTCCTGATCCCGCAGTTCCCGACCGCGCATGCCGGAACTATGCGTGTGGGCGCCGTGCAAGGTGATGGGCCGGCTGCCTACATGGACGAGCGGGACGCGAATGCAGTTTTGGATTCTCAGCTCGAGGCGTCTGCGCCGCTGGCCGGCGAGGAGGTCGATATCGTTCTGTGGCCTGAAGGTGGTGTTGATAGCGATCCGCTTGCTAATGAGGCCACTGCACAAACTCTGAATGGAGCAGTCGAGCAGTACAACGCGCCAATCTTGCTTAATGCGGCCTCAACACACGATGACGTAATGCTCAACACTTCATTTTTATGGACCGAAGATGGGCCCACCGCCAGTCATTCCAAACGCCATCCGGTGCCCTTTGGAGAATACGTGCCCAACCGATCGTTCTACAGCGCTATTGCACCAAGCCTGGTAAATATGCTGCAGCGCGAGTATGCCGCCGGAACCGATGTACCCGTGATTGACGTCGCCGGCATGGACGTCGGTCTGGCGATTTGTTTCGACGTGGTCTTCGATGATGTGATCCGCGAGGGCGCCCAAAGCGGGGCGCAGATACTCATGTTCCAAACAAACAATGCGGATTTCCGGGGCACCGATGAAAACTTGCAGCAGCTCGCGTTCGCGCGCATGCGGGCCATCGAAACGGGTCGCAGCGCGGTTAATCTCTCGACCACGGGCACCAGTCAAATGTTTGCTCCCGACGGCTCAATTGTTGCGGAGCTACCAGTTGATGAACCCGGCCACATGGTGGCCGACCTGGAACTGCGCGACGGGGTCACCCCCGGGATCCTGCTGGGTCAGCCTATTGAAATTTTGATCGCGGTGAGCACATTGGCAACCCTGGGTGTCCTGGCTCTCATTGCGCTACATACTCGAAGAAAAACCAGGGCGTGACGGTGCGGCGCTGTTAAGTGTGCGCCAAATTTTCTTGCGTGTGACTTTTTAGCCGGATGGCGCAACTGCGACTACACACCATCCTGAGATCAGGACATTTTGCGTTCTTGTGATGCCTTTTAAGATCGG
>JAJYRW010000338.1 GCA_021793895.1 Actinomycetes bacterium | reverse complement strand
ATCTTGCCGAGCATGACGTTCTCGCCAATGCTCAGGTTCGTGCATAGGTTGATTTCTTGATACACCGTCGACACACCCGCATCTTGTGCGTCACTGGTGTTCTTAAAATGACGTTCTTTGTCGGCGACATAAATCTCGCCACCGTCCACCTGATATACACCGGTAAGTGCCTTAATCAGGGTGGATTTTCCGGCCCCGTTTTCCCCCATAAGTGAATGCACTTCACCGGGAAAGAGTCGGAACTTGACGTTGTCGAGGGCCTTGACGCCGGGAAACTCCACGGTGATGTCGCGCATCTCGACAATGGGATGTTTGGTCATCAGTTAACTTCCTCTTTGAATACGGTGCAGAGGTGGCGCTGATCTTTACGCCAGCGCCACCTCTTTTTCTACACCGTTTGCTAGCCGAGTTTAGAAAGCACGGTCAGGGAGTGCCTCTTCTGCGGCTTCAGGAGAGTCAAACGTTTCGCTTGGAACAATGATGTAGGACTCTACTGATTCGCCAGCGAGCGTCTTGTTCACAACATCGAGGGCGACCTCATCGAAGATGGGGTTGTACTCTGCAACGAAGCTCAGTTGGCCATCAGCCAGTGCCTTCAGCGCATTTTCGGTACCGTCGATTGTGGCGATCTTAACGTCTTCGCCTGGCTCTAGGCCAGCTTCTTCAGCGGCCTGAGCTGCTCCGAGACCCATTTCGTCATTCTGCGCGAAGACGAACTGGATGTCGTTGTTATTAGCCTTGAGCATGGTTTCGAACACGCTCTTGGCCTCTTCGGTGGACCAGTTCGCAGTCTGGGCATCTACCTGTTCGAACTCAGGATGATCTTCCATGAATGCGTCAAAGCCTTCGTTCCGCTCATTTACAACCGAAACGCCTGCCGGGCCCTCGAGGGTGACGTAGTTAGCGCCATCGGGGAAGGTTTCGGCTGCCCACTCGGCAACCGACGTTGCTACCTCAATGTTGTCCGGGGCAATACGGGTTACGTAAAGATCGGTGTTATCCGGCTCGATACCACGGTCAATTAAGATGACTGGAATTTCGGCTTCCTGAGCCAGCTCAAGCGAAGACTCCCAGCCCGACCCTTCCGTTGCCGACAGCAGGATCAAATCGACTTCCTGGTCAACAAAAGATGTGAAGGCATCGATCTGAGACTTCTGGTCCATGTTTGCAGCGGGAGCGAACTTCAAGTCGAAGCCCTCGTCCTCGGTGAAGGTCTCTTGAATGTTGGTCTCATTCGCCTGACGCCATGCGCCTTCTGGACCTACCGCAACGAAGCCAATCGTTGTCAGGTCACCGTCGCCCGAACCTCCGGCGTCGGCGTCATTGCCACCGTTCGAATCTCCTCCGCCACAAGCGGCAAGACCCAAAGCCAGCGCTGCAACGCTGGCCACTCCCGTCACGCCACGTAAAAACTTCATGTGTTCCTACCTCTCGTCGTTGAGTCGCTGGATGTTATGCAAAGTGCAGTTTTTTACCGCCGCGACTATTCCTAATAGTGTGAGCGCTAACATCCTATAAAGCAAGCCGCGTTATAGAATTGTTACCGCTAACTCGGGCTGACGGCTCTTTTATATCAAAGCCGCCGCAGGGGGTACGCCCGGCGCCCCACCTAATACGCCCGAGCAATCTTCACGAAGCCCTAGCGCCCAGCCTGTGCAAGCGCTCCAGCCCGGGGGGTTTTCGGGGGCGCCCCCGTGGAAAGCCGGATCATCAACTTCGGCTCAATCAACTCACGCGCATAGGGAGAAACGCCCCCCTCGATCGCCCGAACGAGCAGCTCGATTACCTGAATCCCCAGGTCCGAGAAGTTCTGGCGGATCGTGGTCAATGGTGGTAAGAAGTGGCGCGCATCGGGCAAATCATCGAAGCCGACGATGCTCATATCGTCCGGAACTTTTAGGCCGCGCTCTTGTAAACCGTGAATCAAACCCAGTGCCATCTGGTCATTGGAGGCAAATATGGCCGTTGCGTCACCCAGATCCGCGCTCTTGCCCACGTCATAGCCAGAATCTGAAGACCAGTCTCCAATAATCGGCGGCGCGCTCACCAGACCCGCTGCTTCTAAAGTCTCCTGGAAGGCTTGCGCCCGGACGCGACTGTCGTGCCAGTCCATGGGGCCGGCCAGATGAAGTATCGAGGTGTGGCCCAGTTCGATCAAGTGCTTTACAGCGGATTCAGCGCCGGAACGCTGATCGACCGACACGGTGTGCATTTCAGTCGCGGGTTCGGATTGAACGATAACCGTTGGCAGTCCGGGTGCTTTGCGACGAACCTTATCGAGGGACGATAACCGGGGAGCAATCACACAAATGGCGTCGATTCCCTGCGTTACAAGTTCCGCGATCCCATCTTCAACTTCCTCACCGTCACCCGGAGCGGAGAAGGAGACAGAACTAATCACGTACCCGTGCTGGCGTGCGGCGCTTTCAAGGGCCCGCAGTGTCGAGTTGGGCCCATATTGCACGGGGCTATCAACCAAGACTCCGATGCGCATGGCCTTTTGGGTGGCGAGTGCGCGCGCAATCGAACTGGGCGTGTAGTTCGTGACTTTAATCGCCTCTAACACCCGTTTTTTAGTCGCTTCGCGAATATTTGGGTGGTCGTTGAGCACTCTCGACACGGTCATATGAGACACGCCGGCCTCACGCGCGACATCGTAGATGCTCGCGCGGCGCGAGGACTCGACTTCACTGGTC
>JAJYRW010000337.1 GCA_021793895.1 Actinomycetes bacterium | reverse complement strand
CTGTTCGACAACGTCGTCATAGGTGATGTACATCTGCTCGGGGAAGTCCTGCGCGACCTCGTCTAGGTTGTCGTGCTGCTGCGTGGTCCCGGTGATTACTAGGTCCCATTCCCCGTTGGAGACTAACTGCAAGTTGGACTTCCACTGCGAGGGATTGTTTTCTTCCGATTCGATTGTCTGCGTTTCCGAACCGGCTTCGGCGATCATCTGCATTCCGCGTTCGGCATCGTCGAAGAATCCGCGGTCACCCAGCGGGCCGGAAACTACCGAAACAACCGATGGACGGTCACCACCGCCACCATTGCCGTCGCCGTTTCCGCCGTCGCCGTTGCCACCGCCCTCGTCGCTATCGCCACCGCAGGCGGCCAAGAATAAGGCTCCCACCGCCAGCGGAACCATCATTCGTAATTTATTGCGTTTCATCACGGCACCTCCTTGTGCTGCTTTCAACCGCTTCTATGCGGTCATCGGACGCCAAACAATTCTGCGAGCTCCTCGCGCCGTGGGAGGGCATCCTGGGCTCCCACTTTTGTTGCTGCTGCAGCGCCGGCCGCCGAGGCCAATCGGGCTGCATCGTTGAGCTCTCGATTCTCGTCGAGGGCTACGACCAGGGCGCCCACGAAGGCATCCCCGGCCCCGACCGTGTCCACCGCGGCGACGGGGAACGGCGGAATCTTGGTAGTTATTTGGTTTTCGCACGTCACCGAACCTGCTTCGCCGCAGGTCACAATGACCGCGCTGTCGAATTCGGTGTGGAGTTTCAAAGCGGCCTGCTGGGCAGTTTCCAAGTCGGTTACTGCAATTCCGGCCAGGCTTTCTGCCTCGGGTTCGTTGACGACCAGCACGTCAACAGCGGCCAGCATTTGGGTCACCTCGGCGGCGGGGGCCGCGTTCAAAACCGTGCGCGCGCCGCGGTCTTTCGCAAGCTTTAGGGCCCGCCCCACGTGCGCGTGTGGCAGTTCCAATTGGGCTACCAGGGTGGAATTTTCATTAAGGACGGCGTCTAAAGCCTCAAACTGTTTAGTGCCGGTGGCGTAGTTCGCACCCGGGACAACCATGATCGAGTTTTGCCCCCGGGCATCGACGGCCACTACCGCCAAACCGGTTGGAGTCTCGGGCATGGCCGCGATGTGAGTGGTGTCGATGCCTTCCGCTTTTAAGCGATTGACCATGGTTTGACCATGCTCGTCCTGGCCCACGCAGCCCACAAACGCCACGCTCCCGCGCATGCGAGCGGCGGAGACGGCCTGGTTTGCGCCCTTGCCGCCGGGCGTGTGGCGCATGGACTTCGCCATCACGGTTTCACCCGGGCCGGGCAGTGCCTCCAACTCGATGGACTGATCCATGTTGAGACTTCCGAAAACCACAATCGACGCCATGATCATGCCTTCCGTAACGCGCTGGATTCGCGGATCACCAGTTCACCTGGAAACCGCTGCATCTTCTTCGGGGTCGCTTCAAGCTCTCCAGCAAGGGTGCGCAGGAGCAAATCAGTAGCGCGCTGCGCGATGGTTTTGACTGGCTGAATGTATGTGGTGAGCGTCGGGTTTACGTACCGTGTTAGATGAATCCCATCAAAACCCGCGACAGCGACATCTTGCGGCACAGAAATTCCGCGCAATTGCAGCGCCGCGATCGCGCCAATGGCCTGAATGTCATTAGCGGCAAAAATGGCGGTGAACTGTGCGCCCGCGTCAATGAGTTCCAATGTGGCGGCAAAGCCGGCGTCTTCGGAGAAGTCACCCGGCTTGATGAGACTGGATTGCACCGGAATTCCGTGAGTTTTCAATGCTTGTCGATACCCGGAGGTGCGGTGATCAGCGACGTCGATCCCGACCGGACCAGTGATGTGCGCGATGTCACGGTGGCCACGCTCAATAAGGTGTTCGACTACCTCACGGGCCCCCTCCTCGTTTTCACACTGGACAACCGTGGCTTCCAGGGCAGCTGGCGCACGGTCTAGTGCAACTACGGGCACGTCTACCCCTATCGCCGGAGTAGTCCCGCCCAACTCGGACATGGAACCGATGAGCAGTACGCCGTCCGCAATCCGCGAAGATACGACGCGCAATGCCGCACGTTCGGATTCGTGACTGTCGATGAGTAGGAGCGAGTAACCCTGGGCCGCGACGCCGGTGTGGACGGCTGCAACGAGTTCAGGGAAGAACGGATTAAGGATCGACGGGACGACAAGTGCGATGTTGCGCGTGCGCTGCTGGCGCAGGTTGCGGGCCGCGGGAGTGGGAGTGAAACCCAGTTCACTGACCGATGCCATGACGCGCTCATAAGTAGAGTGAGCGACGGTTCCGGAACCGTTTACAGCGCGCGAGACTGTGGCCGTGGAGACACCGGCGTGCCGGGCCACGTCTTCAACAGTCACTTTGCGCAACTTTGCTCCTAAGTGCTGGCTAGTTCGCTGACGAGAGCTATTCCTCGCCGGCGAATGCTGCTTCTGCCCCGATGGGTGCTGTCTTTTGGCGGCAGGCGTTACCTTCTGGGCCGTGCGTGTAGTCGTTTATGCCGTGCGTGTTGCCTTCGGGACCGTGCGTACTTCCTTCGGGACAATGCGTGTGGCCTTCGGGACAATGCGTGTGGCCTTCGGGACAATGCGTGCGCTGCTCAGCGATGAGAAGAACACGAATCGGGTTCGAACACTGAATGTAAAGGTTTACATTTTGAACTTATTGTCATAATTGCCCA
>JAJYRW010000016.1 GCA_021793895.1 Actinomycetes bacterium | reverse complement strand
TCGGTGGTTCGGAAAGCGTGCCGCTGGAAGAGTACGACGTCGGTGAGTTCCAGTAGGAATTAGTTAGTTGCCACCAGTTTTGGCAACTGCAACTAGCGCGGGGCCTACCCCACGGGGGCAGGCCCCACGCTATGCCTAGCCAGCAGCCAGCAGCAATTGGCTGTGATCTACATCGCACGCCCCCGGCTTTGACCGGATTGCTAAGAGGCGGTAATGTTGGTCACTGCGCCTGCCATGGCAGGCTCTCGCGTGTTCGGAATGGGAAACCAGCCGATGCCGACATCGGCGGGTGAGTTCCGACCAACGGAAGTTAACCTCGCTAAGCGCGGTGCGCCGTCCTTAATTAAACTTAGGGCGGATTATGCCGCGCAACATGCAGGCGACACGCCCGGGCGCGGGGGTCGGATGGCGGCCCCGGAAATCCGGGAGTAAACCCGAGTTGACAGCAGTTAACTCAACATAAGTTTTGTAAAGACGAGCAGACACGGAGACGTAGTGCCCACCATTCAGCAGCTGGTCCGTAAGGGCCGCCAGGCGAGGCGGGGAGCAAGCAAAGCCCCGGCGCTTAAGGGAAGTCCTCAGCGCCGCGGTGTGTGCACCCGCGTCTACACGACCACTCCCAAGAAGCCGAACTCCGCCCTGCGCAAGGTAGCCCGCGTGCGCCTTTCCAGCGGCATTGAGGTTTCCGCTTACATCCCCGGTGTTGGTCATAACTTGCAAGAGCACTCCATTGTGCTCGTTCGGGGCGGTCGTGTTCGTGACCTGCCCGGTGTTCGCTACAAAGTTGTGCGTGGCGCTCTCGATACGCAGGGCGTTCGCGACCGCAAGCAGGCACGTAGCCGCTATGGCGCGAAGAAGGAGAAGAAGTAATGCCACGTAAGGGCCCAGCTCCGAAGCGTCCCCTCGTCGTTGACCCGGTCTACGACTCTCCGATCGTCACTCAGCTCGTAAATAAGGTGCTCGTCAGCGGCAAAAAGTCCGTGGCCGAGGGCATCGTTTACGGTGCGCTGGAGGGCGTTCGTGAGAAGAGCGGCAACGACCCGGTAGCAATTTTGAAGAAGGCACTTGACCAGGTGCGTCCGAGCCTTGAAGTGCGCTCGCGTCGCGTTGGTGGTGCCACGTATCAGGTGCCGATCGAGGTTCGTCCCGGTCGCGCAACCACCCTTGCTTTGCGCTGGCTTGTTGACTTCGCACGCGTGCGTCGCGAGAAGTCGATGACCGAGCGTCTCACGAACGAAATCCTCGACGCGTCCAACGGCCTTGGCGCCGCGGTGCGACGTCGCGAGGACATGCACAAGATGGCTGAGTCGAACCGGGCGTTCGCGCACTACCGCTGGTAATCCCAGCAGTACCTGCGAAACGTACCGCCGAGAGAAGAGGCAACCGAAGTGGCACTCGATGTGCTGACAGACCTGAAGAAGGTCCGCAACATTGGCATCATGGCTCACATCGATGCCGGCAAGACAACGACCTCTGAGCGGATCCTGTACTACACAGGTATCAACTACAAGGTCGGCGAGACGCACGATGGTGCGTCCACCATGGACTGGATGGCGCAGGAGCAAGAGCGCGGAATCACGATTACTTCCGCAGCTACCACTTGCTACTGGGAAGACAACCAGATCAACATCATTGACACCCCCGGCCACGTGGACTTCACCGTGGAAGTGGAGCGCTCACTGCGCGTCCTCGACGGTGCCGTTGCCGTGTTCGACGGTAAAGAAGGTGTCGAGCCCCAGTCGGAGACGGTCTGGCGCCAAGCCGATAAGTACAACGTTCCGCGCATCTGCTTCGTCAATAAGATGGACAAGATCGGTGCGGACTTCTACTACACCGTCTCGACCATTGTTGATCGCCTGAAGGCCAAGCCGCTGGTTATCCAGATCCCCATCGGTGCCGAAGCCGAATTCGACGGCGTCGTTGACCTGGTAGAAATGCGCGCCCACACCTGGCGCGGTGAAACCGAGATCGGTGCCGAGCCGAGCATTGAAGAGGTTCCAGCTGATCTGCAGGAAAAGGCTGAAGAATACCGCTCGCAACTCGTCGAGGCCGTCGCCGAAGCCGATGAGGAACTCCTGGAGAAGTACCTCGAGGGCGAAGAACTAACAGTTGATGAGATCAAGGCGGGAATCCGCAAGCTCACAATTGCCGGGGATGCCTACCCGGTTCTGTGCGGTTCCGCTTTCAAGAACAAGGGCGTCCAGCCCATGCTCGATGCGGTAATCGACTACCTCCCCTCGCCGCTGGATGTTCCGGCCGTTGAGGGCACCCCGGTGGGCGATGAGGAAACAGTTATTACCCGCAAGCCCTCGGAAGATGAGCCCTTCTCGGCGCTGGCATTCAAAGTCGCAGTTCACCCGTTCTTCGGTAAGTTGACCTACGTGCGCGTTTACTCCGGAAAACTCGCAAGCGGCGCACAGGTCATGAACACGACCAAGGGCAAGCGCGAGCGGATCGGCAAGCTCTTCCAAATGCACGCTGATAAGGAAAACCCGGTCGAAGAAATTCACGCCGGTCACATTTACGCCGTGATTGGCCTGAAGGACACCACAACCGGTGACACCCTGTCGGATATGCAGAGCCAGGTCATCCTCGAATCGATGACCTTCCCCGATCCGGTTATCTCAGTTGCTATTGAGCCCAAGACCAAGTCCGACCAGGAGAAGCTCTCCACCGCCATCCAGAAGTTGGCAGAAGAGGACCCGACTTTCACCGTCCACCAGGACGAGGAGACCGGTGACACCGTCATCGGCGGTATGGGCGAACTCCACTTGGACGTGCTAGTTGACCGCATGCGCCGGGAATTCAAGGTTGACGCCAACGTTGGTAAGCCGCAGGTGGCCTACCGCGAGACGATTCGTCGCCCAGTTGTCGACCTCGACTACACCCACCGCAAGCAGACCGGTGGCTCGGGCCAGTTCGCAAAGGTTGTCATGACCTTTGAGCCGCTGGACCCGGAGGGTGAAGAGCTCTACGAGTTTGAAAACAAGATCACTGGTGGTCGCGTTCCTCGTGAGTACATCCCTTCTGTTGACCAAGGCATCCAAGAAGCCATGCAGCTGGGTGTTATCGCCGGATACCCGCTCGTTGGTATCAAGGCAACGCTCACTGATGGTGCATACCACGATGTCGACTCATCAGAGATGGCATTTAAGATTGCGGGCTCAATCATCTTGAAGGAGGCCGTGCGTCAAGCATCGCCAGTCCTTCTGGAGCCCGTTATGGCAGTCGAAGTTCGCACGCCTGAGGAATACATGGGCGATGTGATCGGCGACATTAACTCCCGCCGTGGCCAAATTCAGGCCATGGAGGACTCGAGCGGCATTAAGGTCGTACGCGCCTCCGTGCCGCTTTCGGAAATGTTCGGGTACGTCGGTGATCTGCGGTCGAAGACGCAGGGCCGCGCGGTATACTCGATGATTTTCGACAGCTATGCAGAGGTCCCTCGCGCAGTTTCCGAGGAGATCATTGCGAAGATCCGGGGCGAGTGAGTCACCGGTTCGCAGCAGTACCCCTGTAGTAATAAGTACATACCACCCGCCCCGCAGAGGCTTCGCATAATGTAGCGTCTGCAAAGTTACGGCACTTAAACTCTCAGTCCTGAGGAGGACCCGCAGTGGCCAAGGCCAAGTTTGAGCGGACTAAGCCGCACATAAACATCGGAACAATCGGACACGTCGACCACGGTAAGACGACGCTGACCGCCGCAATCTCTAAGGTTCTTGCTGACAAGTACCCGGACGTAAACAAGGCGCAGTCCTATGACCAGGTTGACGCCGCTCCGGAAGAAAAAGAGCGCGGTATCACGATTAACGTCTCGCACATTGAGTACGAGACCGATAAGTACCACTACGCCCACGTTGACGCCCCCGGCCACGCCGACTACGTCAAGAACATGATCACTGGCGCCGCTCAGATGGATGCCGCAATCCTCGTGGTTGCTGCTACCGACGGCCCGATGGCTCAGACACGTGAGCACGTCCTGCTGGCACGCCAGGTTGGCGTTCCCTACCTCTTTGTTGCGCTGAACAAGGCCGACATGGTCGACGATGAGGAAATCCTCGAACTCGTCGAGATGGAGGTTCGTGAACTCCTCGATTCCCAGGGCTTCCCCGGCGACGACGCTCCCGTTGTTAAGGTCTCCGGCCTGAAGGCGCTGGAAGGCGATGAGAAGTGGGCTGCCGCTGTTGCCGACCTGATGGACCAGGTCGACGAGCACGTCCCCGAGCCCGTGCGCGACATGGACAAGCCGTTCCTCATGCCCATTGAGGACGTCTTCACCATTACCGGTCGCGGCACCGTTGTCACCGGTAAGGTTGACCGCGGTAAGCTCGCCATCAACGCCGAAGTGGAAATCCTTGGTATCCGTGCTCCGCAGCGCACTGCGGTCACCGGTATCGAAATGTTCCACAAGCAGATGGACGAAGCCTGGGCAGGCGAAAACTGCGGTCTGTTGCTGCGTGGAACCAAGCGTGAAGATGTCGAGCGTGGCCAGGTTGTTGCCGCCCCCGGCTCGATCACGCCCCACACGAAGTTCGAAGCACAGGTCTACATCCTGGGCAAGGACGAGGGTGGACGTCACAACCCGTTCTACTCCAACTACCGTCCCCAGTTCTACTTCCGTACCACGGACGTCACCGGCGTCATCGAGCTGCCGGAAGGCACTGAGATGGTCATGCCCGGTGACAACACCGAGATGACGGTTGAGCTGATTCAGCCGATCGCGCTGGAAGACGGACTCGGCTTCGCGATCCGCGAGGGTGGCCGCACTGTCGGCTCCGGTCGCGTCACGAAGATCATCGAGTAGTTATAATTAATACCGGATAATCGGCCCGGGTCTTGTTGCCCGGGCCGATTGCCGCCCGGGGGGAATTGCTTCCGCTTGGGGGAGCGGGAAACTAGTAGCCGGTCGATTAGCCAACAGGTAAATCCATCTGGCATACTAGACAAGTTGCCCGGATTTAGATCCGAGCATGTGCAGACTGCGGGCAAGTAGCTATTTTGGCAAGAGCCCGAAATTATCCAAACGACCTAATGCCTTCGGGCGCCGCGCGAGCTAAGTTGCAAAACGCGACACGCCCGAGCGCGGGGGTCGGTCAGAAGCGGTTCAAGAGAGAGAGTCAGACGACGCCATGGCGGGACAGAAGATCCGCATCCGGCTCAAGTCCTACGACCACGAGGTCATCGATAGTTCGGCGCGCAAGATCGTCGACACGGTGAGCCGCGCGGGCGCAACGGTCGTGGGCCCGGTGCCGCTGCCAACTGAAAAGAACGTATTCTGCGTCATTCGCTCGCCTCATAAGTATAAGGACAGCCGCGAGCACTTTGAGATGCGCACACATAAGCGCCTCATAGACATTATTGACCCGACGCCGAAGGCCGTTGACTCGCTGATGCGACTCGACCTGCCGGCAGACGTCAACATCGAGATCAAGCTCTGATCTAGATTCTCGAGGACTTGAGAAGATGACTACGCAGACAAAGCCGGTGGTAGCCCTGTTGGGCACCAAACTCGGCATGACCCAAGTATGGGATGACGCGGGCCGTGTATTGCCGGTCACCGTTGTCGAAGTGGGCACCAACGTCGTCACGCAGGTGCGTGACGAGGAGACCGACGGTTACGCCGCGGTGCAGCTCGCTTACGGCGCGATTGACCCCCGCAAGGTCACCAAGCCGCTCAAAGGCCACTTTGAGAAGGCCGGTGTAACACCTCGCCGTCATCTCGTTGAAATTCGTACCCCCAACGCTGCTGAGTTCGAGCTTGGCCAGGAGTTGAAGGCGGACGCCTTCAATGCTGGCGATGCCGTGGACGTCAGCGGTCGGAGCAAAGGTAAGGGAACCGCCGGTGTTATGAAACGCCACGGTTTCGGTGGTGGTAACGCCAGTCACGGTGCTAAGCGCAACCACCGCAAAGCCGGCTCCATCGGTGGTGCAGCCACGCCAGGCCGCGTCTTTAAAGGCATGAAGATGGCCGGCCGGATGGGCTTCGACCGCGTCACGATGCAGAACCAGCAGGTGCATTCAGTGGACAGCGAGCGCGGCATCGTCCTAATCGCGGGCGCCGTTCCCGGCCCCAAGGGTGGCGTTGTGCTCGTCCGCTCAGCTGCGAAGGGAGCCTGATAAAAATGGCTGAAACAGCAACTGCCCTCAGCGTTGATGTTCTCGACGCCAGCGGCAAGAAGACTGGCGCAGTAGAGCTGCCCGAAGAAATCTTTGCGGTGCAGGTAAACGTGCCACTAATTCACCAGGTTGTGGTGGCTCAGCAGGCCGCCGCCCGCACGGGCAACCACGCGACCAAGACGCGCGGGGCTGTTCGTGGTGGTGGGCGCAAGCCGTGGCGGCAAAAAGGCACCGGCCGGGCACGCCAGGGCTCAATTCGCTCCCCGCAGTTCGTGGGCGGAGGCGTTGTTCATGGCCCACAGCCGCGGGATTACGGTCAGCGCACCCCGAAGAAGATGAAGGCTGCCGCGCTGCGCGGAGCACTCAGCGATCGGGCGCGCTTTGGCCGCATCCACGTGGTAAGTGAGCTGGTTAACGGAGACACTCCGGCCACCCGCTCCGCCTTGGATGCCCTAGCGAACGTGACAACGCGCAAAAACATCCTGGTCGTACTTGAACGATCAGACGATGTCGCGGCCAAGAGCCTGCGCAACGTCACGAGCGTTCACGTGGTCGCACCGGATCAGCTCAACACCTATGACGTGCTGGTCGCTGACGATGTGGTTTTCACTTCCGGCGCCCTGGAGACTTTCCTGGCGGGCCCCGCAAAGGGTAAGTCCGTTAAGGCAACTGCCCGCGAGAGCGAGTTGGAGGACGTCAAGTGAGCACTTTGAATAAAAACCCGCGCGACATCATTCTTTCCCCGGTTGTCTCTGAAAAGAGTTACAACCTGTTAGATGAGGGAAAGTACACTTTTGATGTAGACCCGCGGGCCAACAAGACCGAGATTAAGATCGCCGTCGAGAAGATTTTCGATGTGAAGGTCGACTCGGTCAACACCTTGAACCGTAAGGGCAAAACGCGCCGCACCCGGTTTGGCGAGGGGCGTCAAAAAGACACCAAGCGCGCCATCGTGACGCTGCGCGAAGGCACGATCGACATCTTCGGCGGGTCGGTCGGCTAAAGCCGACGAACGCCTACAGACGCGAGGACTAACTAATGGCAATCCGTAAGTACAAGCCGACGACACCGGGCCGCCGTGGCGGTAGTGTCGCCGACTTTGTCGAGGTCACGCGCTCCGAGCCGGAGAAGTCGTTGGTGCGTCCGCTTGCAAAGAGCGGTGGACGCAACAGCTCCGGTCGGATCACGTCTCGTCATATTGGTGGTGGACACAAGCGCGCCTACCGCGTGATTGACTTCCGCCGCCACGATAAAGACGGCGTTCCCGGCAAGGTCGCCCATATTGAATACGACCCCAACCGCACTGCGCGGATCGCACTGATTCACTACGCAGACGGTGAAAAGCGCTACATCCTGGCACCCAATAAGTTGCGCCAGGGGGCCCTCATTGAAAATGGCCCCAATGCAGACATCAAGGTGGGTAACAACCTTGAGTTGCGCAACATCCCCGTGGGTACAGTCGTGCACTCGATCGAACTGCGGCCCGGCGGCGGTGCGAAAATTGCCCGCTCGGCTGGTTCATCCGTTCAACTGGTTGCGAAGGAAGGCAAATACGCCCAGCTTCGTATGCCATCGGGCGAAATCCGCAACGTCGAAGCGCGCTGCCGCGCGACGGTCGGCCAGGTTGGTAACTCCGAGCAGATCAACATCAACTGGAGCAAGGCTGGCCGCAAGCGCTGGAAGGGCAAGCGCCCTGCAGTGCGCGGTGTGGCCATGAACCCGGTCGATCACCCGCACGGTGGTGGTGAAGGCAAGACCTCAGGTGGCCGTCACCCAGTAAGCCCGTGGGGCCAGCTCGAAGGCCGTACCCGCAAGCCCAATAAGAGTAGTGATGCCCAAATTGTGCGTCGCCGTCGCTCTGGCAAGAAACGCTGATAGGAGCCCTTAAATGCCACGTAGCTTAAAGAAGGGCCCCTTCGTTGACGACCACCTGCAAAAGAAGGTGGATGTTCAGAACGAGAAGGGGACTAAGAACGTCATTAAGACCTGGTCCCGCCGGTCGGTAATCA
The DNA here is from genome assembly GCA_021793895.1 of Actinomycetes bacterium. Next base: position 6,691 of record JAJYRW010000016.1, on the reverse strand, counting down.
CCCCGGACTTCCTCGGTCACACTTTCGCGGTGCATGACGGCCGCAAGCACATTCCGGTGTTCATCACCGAGTCGATGGTCGGGCACAAGCTCGGCGAATTCGCACCCACGCGGACATTCCGCGGCCACGATAAGGACGACCGCAAGGGCCGTCGCCGCTAACGCGGCGCTGGTACTAAGCGACGTCTTCAGTTAAGAGAAAGAAGGCAGGACAGCGATGGAAGCCAAGGCGCAGGCGCGGTTTGTCCGTGTCACGCCCCTAAAGGCCCGGCGCGTCGTGGACCTCATCCGTGGCAAGCGGGCCGGCGAGGCTGACAGCATTTTGCGGTTCGCACCGCAGAGTGCAGCAACACCGGTTCTCAAGGTCGTGCGCAGTGCCGTGGCTAACGCCCGGGTACTGGCCGATCAAGCCAATGAGGCATTCAACGAAAGCGACCTGGTCATTACCGAGGCGTACGTTGATGAGGGCCCAACGATGAAGCGCTACCGCCCCCGGGCACAGGGACGGGCAACGCAGATCCTTAAGCGCACGAGCCACATCACGGTCATCGTGGCGCCGCGCCAAGAAGTTGTCGGCGCACAGACCACGAGCACACAAGGGAGGGCTCGGTAGTGGGACAGAAGATTAACCCGCTCGGTTACCGACTTGGAATCACCGCTGACCACCGGTCGCGCTGGTTCTCAGACAGCACCGTTGATGGCCAACGCTATAGCGACTACGTGCGCGAAGATGTCGAGATCCGTCGCATTTTGTCGACGGGTTTAGAGCGCGCCGGTATCGCCAAGGTTGAGATCGAGCGCACCCGTGATCGCGTGCGAGTAGATATTCACACTGCTCGCCCCGGAATCGTCATCGGACGGCACGGCGCGGAAGCAGACCGCATTCGCGGCGAGCTCGAAAAGCTCACCGGCAAGCAGGTGCAACTCAACATCCTCGAGGTGCGCAATCCGGAAACGAACGCGCAACTCGTTGCGCAGGGTGTAGCGGAACAGCTCGCGGCTCGCGTGGCTTTCCGCCGCGCAATGCGCAAGGCCATTCAGACCGCACGCCGCTCCGGCGCCCGCGGCATCCGAGTCCAGTGCTCGGGCCGCCTTGGTGGGGCTGAAATGAGCCGCAGCGAGTTTTACCGCGAGGGTCGAGTACCCCTGCACACCCTGCGCGCGAATATCGACTACGGCTTCTTTGAGGCCCGCACGACATTCGGTCGCATTGGTGTGAAGGTATGGATTTATCAGGGCGATGTCACGGATAAGGAACTCGCCCGCGAACAGGCCGCTCAGGCACCCCGCAGCCCCCGTGGCCGCGGTGACCGCCGAGGCTCACGTCGCGGCGACCGTGGCGGCGCAGGCGGACGCTCTCGGAGCGCTGCCACTCAGGGAACGGAGGGCTGACAATGCTTATCCCTCGTAGAGTTAAGTTCCGTAAGCAGCACCACCCCAACCGCAAGGGTGTTGCTCCCGGCGGCACGACGATTGAGTTCGGTGACTACGGAGTCCAGGCCCTGGAGCACGGATACGTATCCAACCGCCAGATTGAGGCCGCTCGTATCGCCATGACGCGGCACATCAAGCGTGGTGGAAAGGTGTGGATCAATATCTACCCCGACCGCCCGTTGACGAAGAAGCCGGCCGAAACTCGCATGGGCTCCGGTAAGGGATCCCCCGAGTGGTGGGTCGCAAACGTTAAGCCGGGACGCGTGATTTTTGAGCTAGCCGGTGTATCCGAGGAGGTTGCCCGCGAAGCGATGATGCGTGCAATCCACAAGCTCCCGATGAAGTGCCGTTTCGTACGGCGCGAGGGTGGTGAATCCTAATGGCTATCGGTTCGAAGGATTTGGCAACCGACAAGCTCGACGCAATGGACGATGCGCGGCTGCAGTCAGAGTTGAACAGTGCCAAAGAGCAGCTGTTCAACCTGCGCTTTCAGTCGGCAACCGGCCAACTCGGCGATAACTCCGGGTTGAAGAAGGTACGCCGCGATATTGCCCGTATTTACACGGTGCTCCGGGAGCGCGAGCTCGGTATTCGCACCGCGCCCAACGAGAACGCTGAATGAGCGAGAGGCAGACGATGAGTAAGGAAACGGTCGCTGCCGGGGCCGCAGGAACCGAGCGGGCATTCCGCAAGGTGCGCCGCGGCTACGTAGTCAGCGACAAAATGCAAAAGACCGTGGTGGTCGAGGTTGAGGACCGCGTAAAGCACCCGCTTTATGACAAGATCATTCGCCAGACCAGCAAGGTAAAGGCCCACGATGAGGAGAACACCGCCAACATTGGTGATCTCGTTCTCATCATGGAAACCCGTCCGCTGTCAGCCACCAAGCGCTGGCGCCTGACGGAAATTCTGCAAAAGGCCAAGTGATTTCCGGCCCTAGCTAGCGCTTAGGAGCCAACAAATCCCAATCCGTTCGGCCAGGCTCGCACGGCGAGAACCAGCACGACGACAGGAGAAAAACGCATGATCCAGCAGGAGTCGCGACTTAAGGTCGCTGACAACACGGGTGCGAAGGAAATTTCGTGCCTTCGTGTTCTCGGTGGCTCTGGTCGCCGCTACGCAGGCATCGGCGACGTGATCGTGGCAACCGTTAAGGACGCCATCCCGGGCGGCAACGTCAAGCGGGGCGAAATCGTCAAGGCCGTCGTGGTGCGCACCAAAAAGGAGCGCCGCCGCGTTGACGGGTCTTACATCCGTTTCGATGAGAACGCCGCGGTGATTCTCAAAGCAGATGGTGATCCGCGCGGAACCCGTATTTTCGGGCCCGTGGGCCGTGAACTTCGCGATAAGAGGTTCATGAGGATTATCTCGCTCGCACCGGAGGTGCTGTAAATGGCGAAAATTCGTAAGGGCGACTTGGTAGTCGTCATTGCCGGTCGGGACCGCGGAAAAGAAGGCCGCGTCCTGGAAGTACAGGCCGAAAACCAGCGCGTAATCGTCGAGGGTGTCCAGCGTGTGAAGCGCCACACCCAGGCGGGACAGACTTCCCGCGGTGCGGTTACGGGTGGTATCGAGACCATCGAAGCGCCCATTCACGTCAGCAACGTGATGCTGGTTGACCCGGAGACCAAAAAGGGCACCCGGGTTGGCTACCGAATCGAGCAGGTCGAACGCGATGGCCGCACGCGGGACGCACGCGTCCGGGTGGCCAAGCGTTCCGGTAAGGACATTGCATGAGCACGCAGACGAACACTCAAACACGCGAAGTGCCTCGCCTGAAGCAGCGCTACCGGGACGAAATCATCGCGAAGCTGCGCGAGGAGTTCTCGCACAAAAACGTCAACCAAGTTGCCACGCTGAACAAGATCGTGGTCAACATGGGGGTGGGCGACGCCGCGCGGGACTCAAAGGTTATCGACGGGGCAATCAACGACCTGGCGCTGATCACGGGCCAAAAGCCGAAGATCGCCCGCGCTCGGAAGTCAATTGCCCAGTTCAAGCTTCGCGACGGAATGCCCATCGGCGCCCACGTAACACTGCGGGGGGATCGCATGTGGGAGTTCCTGGACCGCTTGCTGACAACTGCACTTCCCCGTATTCGCGATTTCCGCGGACTCAGCCCCCGGCAGTTCGACGGGAATGGCAACTACACCTTCGGACTCACGGAACAGTCAATGTTCCATGAGATTGATCCGGACCAGATTGATCGAGTTCGTGGCATGGACATCACCGTCGTGACCACGGCAACCACGGACGACGAGGGCCGCGCACTTCTGCGCAACCTCGGCTTCCCGTTCAAGGAGAACTGACGTGGCCAAAACCGCACTGATACAAAAAGCGGCGCGCAAGCCCAAGTACAAGGTTCGCGCCTATACCCGGTGCCAGCGCTGCGGTCGGCCGAGGTCGGTTTACCGCAAGTTCGGACTGTGCCGGATTTGCCTCCGCGAGATGGCACATCGAGGCGAACTGCCCGGTGTTAAAAAGAGCAGCTGGTAACCACTACGCCGCAGGTCCCCACACTGTCGATAGAACGGTGACAGTGGGGATACCCCGGCGAGGAAGGGCATAAAGCCCCATGACAATGACAGACCCCATCGCAGACATGCTTGCACGTCTGCGGAATGCAAATTCTGCGTATCACGATTCAGTGAGCATGCCTTCCAGCAAGCTAAAGGCAGCTATCGCTGAAATCCTGCAGGCCGAAGGTTTCGTCGCGGGCTGGGAACTCGAGGACGCCCCGGTGGGCAAGAACCTCGTAATCTCGCTCAAATACGGTCCAGCACGCGAGCGCTCCATTGCGGGCGTGCGCCGTGTATCGAAGCCGGGCCTGCGCGTATACGCCAAGTCCAACAACCTGCCCAAGGTGCTCGGTGGCCTGGGTGTGGCGATCTTGTCCACATCCTCCGGGTTGCTGACCGACCGGCAGGCACAAGAGAAAGGCGTGGGTGGGGAAGTCCTCGCCTACGTCTGGTAACGGGAACAGGAGGAGAATCGCCAATGTCGCGAATCGGTAAGGTTCCCGTTCCGGTGCCCGGTTCCGTTGAAGTAAAACTCGATGGCCGTCACGTTTCCGTGAAGGGCCCCAAGGGTGAGCTCGCACGCGAGTTGCCCGAAGAGGTCACCATTGAGCGCAACGAAGATGGAACGCTCCAGATCAGCCGGGTTGATGAGTCGCAGGACGCGCGTGCCATGCACGGGCTGTCCCGCACGCTAGTTAACAATCTGGTCGTGGGTGTGACAGACGGTTACGTTCGCAAGCTCGAAATCGTCGGTACTGGTTACCGCGTTGTTGCTAAGGGCAAGAACCTAGAGTTCGCCCTGGGCTTCTCACACCCCGTGGTTGTCGAGCCGCCGGAGGGAATCACCTTCACGGTAGAGAGCCCCACCGCGTTTAGCGTTGAGGGAATCGACAAGCAGGTCGTCGGTGAAACTGCCGCAACATCCGGAAGTTGCGCCAGCCTGAGCCGTATAAGGGCAAGGGCGTGCGCTACGAGGGCGAACATGTGCGCCGCAAGGTCGGAAAGGCTGGTAAGTAACCCATGGCACTTTCAGTTAAGGGCAGCTCCAAAGCAGCTGCACGCGGGCGGCGTCACAGTCGTGTCCGCAAGAAGATCACAGGCACGCCGCAGCGTCCCCGTCTGGTTGTTACCCGCTCGAGCCGCCACATGGTTGCTCAGATCGTGGATGACTCGGTGGGTAAAACGCTGGTATCGGCTTCCACACTCGAAGCCGACCTGCGCAGCCTTGACGGTGATAAGACCGCGAAGGCGCGCAAGGTGGGCGAAATCATTGCCCAGCGCGCAAAGGACGCCGACATCTCCGCGGTCGTATTCGATCGCGCCGGTAACCGCTACCACGGTCGCGTGGCCGCGGTAGCCGAAGGCGCACGCGAAGGCGGGCTGACCCTGTGATGATGAATATTTCTACGTTCGAACGACAGCAAAGGATCGTCTGATGGCTACAGCGCAGCGTGGCAGAGCACAGGGCTCTGCGAGCAGCGCCAATGAGCGCACCGGCACCGCTGGCGAACGGCGTGACCGTCGCGATGGCGGCCGAGACCGCCGCGGTGGCGATCGGCGCGGTGGCGATGACAAGTACATCGAGCGCGTCGTCGCGATCAACCGCGTGTCCAAGGTTGTTAAGGGTGGACGCCGGTTCAGCTTCACTGCCCTAGTGGTGGTTGGCGACGGTGACGGTTCCGTTGGTGTCGGCTATGGCAAGGCCAAGGAAGTACCTGCGGCAATTGCTAAGGGTGTCGAAGAAGCGAAGAAGAACGCTTTTAAGGTTCCGCGCATTCAGGGCACCATTCCCCACCCGATCACCGGGGAAGAGGCTGCTGGTGTGGTATTCCTCAAGCCCGCTGCTCCTGGTACCGGTGTTATTGCCGGTGGCCCGGTGCGCGCGGTTTTGGAATGCGCTGGCATCCACGACGTACTGACCAAGTCGCTGGGATCGACCAATGCGATCAATATCGTGCGGGCTACGGAAACCGCCTTGCGCGGCCTTGAGCCGCCGGAGGCAGTGGCTGCTCGGCGCGGATTGGCGGTCGATGAGGTGGCTCCGGCCGCACTCTTGCGGGCTAAGGCAGAAGGTCTAGGTGCGTAATGGCAAACCTCAAGATCACCCAGACTGGTTCCCTCATCGGAACTAAAAAGAAGCAGCGCGACTCGCTGCGCAGCTTGGGACTCAAGCGCGTGGGCGATGTCGTTGTGCGGGAGGACCGCCCTGAAACCCGGGGAATGGTTGATTCCGTCATCCATCTCGTCTCCGTAGAGGAGGTCGACTGACCATGGCTACGCAGAACTCGGCTGAATCCGCTACTGAGGGCAGCGCGCTCAAGGTACACCACCTGCGCCCGGCCCCCGGGGCCAAAAAGCCTAAGCAGCGGCTGGGACGCGGCGATGCCGGCAAGGGCGGCAAAACTGCCGGCCGCGGCACCAAGGGAACCAAGGCGCGCAACACCGTGCGTCCCGGTTTCGAAGGTGGCCAGTTGCCACTGCACATGCGGCTACCGAAGCTGCGCGGATTTAAGAACCCCGCAAAGATCACTTACCAGGTCGTAAACCTGGATCGCTTGGCCACGCTCTTCCCCGAAGGGGGAGACGTCACGGCCGAAGATCTGGTTGCCAAGGGCGCGGTGCGCTCGGGGGAACCAGTGAAGGTCTTAGGATCCGGTGAAATTTCGGTCGCGCTCAACATTGAGGCAGATAAGTACTCTGAATCGGCCAAAGCGAAGATCGAGGCGGCTGGCGGGTCCA
>JAJYRW010000336.1 GCA_021793895.1 Actinomycetes bacterium | reverse complement strand
GGCCGCAAACGCACGTTAGGCGGGCCATGAACCTCACCGGTTTACTTTCCCAAATCACGCGCGCCGATCAGGTGCGCGAAGTTATCTCCAGCGCGCCGCAGCGTGGAATTTTGGACGTCGTCGCTCCCGTTGGTATTCGCGCTCCGCTTGTGGCGGAGGTAGCTCGTCAGGCCCAGCGCCCGGGTGCGGACGCGCAGGCTTTGGATGCGGCCGATGCCCAAGCTTCGGAAATGTTCGTGGTTGTTACCGCGACCGGGCGTGAAGCTCAGGATTTCGCCGATGCGCTGTCGTGCTATTTACCCGCCGATGAAATTGCAGTTCTGCCGGCCTGGGAGACCCTGCCCCATGAGCGGCTCTCGCCGCGTTCGGATACGGTCGCGCGCCGCCTAGCCGTTTTCCGGCGGCTGGCGCATCCGGAACTCGCGCCCGAAGCCGCCGGTACCGGGCGGGGACCCATCCGGGTGCTGCTGGTACCGGTGCGCTCGCTGTTACAGCCCGTTGTCACGGGACTGGGTGAGCTGACACCCGTGACGGTCGCTTCGGGCGACCTGGTCGATTTAGAGCAGTTAAGCAACGACCTCATTAATGCGGCCTATACCCGTGTTGACATGGTGGAAAAGCGCGGTGAGTTTGCGGTGCGCGGCGGCATCATTGACGTGTTTCCGCCGACTGAAAGTCATCCGTTGCGCATTGAGCTGTGGGGCGATGAGGTTGACGAGATTCGCCGCTTCGCGGTTGCCGATCAGCGCAGTTTAGAAATCGCCGAAGAGGGTTTGTGGGCGCCGCCGTGCCGGGAAATGCTGCTCACCCCGCAGGTGCGCCAGCGGGCCCACGATCTGATTCCGGAGCTGCCCGGAGCCGCCGACATGCTGGAAAAACTGGCCAGCGGCATCGCAGTGGAGGGCATGGAATCGCTCGCGCCGGTGCTGGTGGACGAGATGGTTCCCATGCTGGATTTGGTTCCCGATAGCGCCCTTCTCATGGTTTCGGAGCCGGAGCGGGTACGCCGCCGCGCCCACGATCTAGTTTCGACCACCGAAGAGTTCCTAGCTGCAGCATGGACGTCGGCTGCTGCTGGCGCTGCTATGCCTGTTGACTTATCGTCGGCGTCTTTTGAATCGCTCGAAGACACCCGCGCGCTGGCTTTGCGGAAGGGGATTGGCTGGTGGTCGCTGGGCGTATTTGGTGACGACATCGCCGAGGGCGTTATTTCTTTACCGGCCCGGGATGTACAGGGGTATCGCGGCGATATCAACGCGGCGGTTACGGACCTGCAAAACCTGTCCCATGAGGGTTGGCGCCTGCTCGTCGCTACCGATGGCCCCGGGCCGGGCCGGCGCATGGTTGAACAACTCTCTGCAGCGGATGTGCCCGCCCGTTTTGTTTCGGAAATTGCCGATGACCCGCAACCCGGTGTGGTACTCGTAACCAGTGCCGTGTGTGGCGATGGTTTTGTCATGCCCGAGCTAAAGCTCGCGCTCCTTACGGAGCGTGACTTCACGGGCCGATCGGGAACCGGCACTAAAGACATGCGCAAAATGCCGGCGGCTCGGCGCCGGAACGCAGTCGACCCGCTCGAACTGCGCCCGGGCGACTATGTCGTACATGACCAGCACGGTGTGGGGCGCTTCATTGAACTGGTCGAGCGCACCATCGGCGCGGGCGCTGCGGCGGCCAAGCGCGAGTATCTGGTGATCGAGTACGCCTCTTCGAAGCGCTCTAATAAGGGCCAGCAGGGCGACCGACTTTTCGTCCCCATGGACCAGCTCGACCAGGTCACCAAGTACACCGGTGGCGAAGCGCCCACGATTAACAAGATGGGTGGCTCCGACTGGGCCCGGACCAAGGGGAGGGCGCGCAAGGCGGTTAAGGAAATTGCCGGCGAACTCATCCAGCTCTACTCGGCGCGCATGGCCACCCGCGGGCATCAATTTGGCCCGGACACGCCCTGGCAGCGCGAACTGGAAGATGCATTTCCCTATGTAGAAACCCCCGACCAGCTCGTCACGATCGATGAGGTCAAAGCGGACATGGAAAAGGAATTTCCCATGGACCGCCTCATTTGTGGTGATGTCGGTTATGGAAAAACTGAGATCGCGGTGCGCGCGGCGTTTAAGGCCGTCCAAGACGGTAAACAGGTCGCGGTGCTGGTGCCCACGACGCTACTGGTTCAGCAGCACCAAGAAACCTTCTCCGAGCGCTACTCTGGTTTCCCCATAAACGTTGCCTCCCTCTCGCGATTTGAGAGCGATAAGGAAGCCCGCGAGGTACGCGAGGGCGTTGCCAAGGGCAACATCGATGTGGTGATTGGAACGCATCGGATTTTGTCGGGTGAGGTGAAGTTCAAGGACCTGGGCCTGGTCGTCATCGATGAGGAACAGCGCTTCGGTGTCGAACATAAGGAATCGCTAAAGAAACTGCGCACTAATGTTGATGTGCTGGCGATGTCGGCTACGCCCATTCCCCGCACTTTAGAGATGGCCGTTACCGGTATTCGCGAGATGTCGACGCTGGCGACCCCACCCGAAGAGCGCCATCCGGTGCTCACATTTGTCGGGCCGTATCAGGAGAAACAGATCGTTGCGGCCATTCGGCGCGAACTGCTCCGTGATGGTCAGCTGTTCTATGTGCACAACCGCGTTGAATCGATTGACGCTACGGCAGCCCGACTGCAAGAACTGGTTCCAGAGGCCCGCATCGG
>JAJYRW010000335.1 GCA_021793895.1 Actinomycetes bacterium | reverse complement strand
CTCGAGAGGCCGCATCGCGGTGCCCGAACTGGGATGCCGCCTGCGCCATATTAGCCAAGCGTTCGGAATCAAAAAGCAGTTCTGAGACGGTCGAACTAATCAGATCAGCGGATAGCTCGCCGTCCGCAATGATTACCGCTCCGCCGGCTGTTACGACCGGGTCGGCGTTCAGGCGCTGTTCCCCGTTGCCAATTGCGAGCGGGACATAGATTGCGGGCAAGCCGACCGCCGAAATTTCGGCCACGGTCCCCGCCCCGGAGCGGCATAAGACCAGGTCGGCAGCGGCGTAGGCCAGTTCCATCTGGTCGAGGTATTCCACAATGTGGTGGGAAGCGGTATCGACGCGGTCGGCAATATCGGCGGCTTTATCGGCGCCGGTCAGGTGCAAGATGTGTGCGCCGGCCTCCGTGAGCTGGCGGGAAGCGCGCGTTAGTGCCTCATTGATGCGCAGGGCGCCCAGCGATCCCCCCGTAACTAGGAGCAGGGGCACGTCGGATGGGATTCCTAATTCCTGGCGGGCGCGGTCCCGCTCGGCGGCCCGATCCAGTTGGGCGATCTCCCGGCGCAGGGGAAGGCCGGTGACTTCAGCTCCGGTGAGTTTCGTGCCCGGGAAAGTTACGGCAACGTGGTTGGTGAACCGCGCTCCGAGCTTATTGGCCAGGCCCGGGCGCGCATTTGCCTCGTGCACCACGATGGGAACTTGTCGGTTCCGTGCCGCCAAATAGGCGGGCGTGGCAACAAAGCCCCCAAAACCAACCACCACGTCCGCATCAATCCGGTCGATTGCGGCTTCTGCCGCGCGCACCGCGTGGCGCATCCGGCCCGGGAAGCGCAGCATGTCTCCCGAGGGGCGCCGCGGAAAGGGGACGCGAGGAATTTCCACGAGTTCGAGCCCGGCAGCCGGCACGAGGCGCTGTTCTAATCCGGTGGCAGTGCCCAGAACTAGCAGTTCCGCCGCCGGTCGTCGTCGCTGTAATTCATCCGCCACCGCGAGCAGGGGATTAACGTGCCCAGCGGTCCCGCCGCCAGCCAGCAAAACGGTGGGGCGAGGAGTGTCATGATCAGTGTGGTCCACCATTCCAATCTATTCCTTTGCGCCGCGCGAGCGTGTCCGCCCCACCACCGCCAAGGCTTTACGCACTACCGACCCGCGGGCTGCCAGGGCTTCTTTAGCTCCCGGCTCGGTGCGGGCGAAACTCAAAACCACGCCAATGGCCAGCAACGTCATCATCAGCGCACTGCCGCCCGCGGAAACGAGTGGGAGGGGAACACCAATAATCGGCAACAGGCCAACCACGCCCCCGATATTGATGATCATCTGGCCCAGGAGCCAGGCGAGGATCCCCCCGGTAGCGATCTTCACGAATGGGTCGTGGTGGCGGCGGATGATGCGTGCCATGCCGACTCCGAGTACGGCGAATAAGAGGAGGACGAGCAGGGTGCCCCACAGGCCGAGTTCCTCCCCGATGATCGCGAAAATAAAGTCGTTATGCGCCTCAGGCAGGTACTGCCATTTTTGGCGGCTTGCGCCGAGGCCCAGCCCCCAAACGCCGCCTTCCGCTAGGCCCCACATGCCGTGGGAGGCTTGATAGCAGGCCCCCAAGCGGTCACAGTCCGGGTCCAGCCACGCGCCGATACGCGTCATGCGGTTCGAACTGGACAGGGCCATGCGTCCCACGATCAAGATCATGATCGCGCCCGCAAATCCGAACATGCGCAGCGGAACACCGGCCACAAAGAGGACCCCACCAACGGCCACCAAAATAACCATGGCGGTACCCAGATCGTGCCCGTACAACACGATGCCAACCGAGAAGGCAACTACCGGGAATGCCGGAATGACGACGTGCGACCACTGCGAGAGCAGGTGGTGTTTGCGGCTGAGCACCACTGCCAGCCAAATAATTAGCGCCAACTTGATGGTTTCGGAAGGCTGAAAACGCTGACCGCCTATTTGAATCCAGTTAACGTTCCCGTTTACGTCCACTCCCAAAGGGGAAAACACGAGCAGTTGGAGAAAAACCGCACCCCCTAAGATCGCCCATGCCAGCCGGCGATAGGTCAGGCTCGGAACGCGAGAAGCTAACCACAGTAAGGGCAGGCCGATCACGGCCCAACGGGCCTGGTTAATGAATGTCGCGTAGGGCGAGCCCACGGAAACCATGGAGGTCACGGATGAACTGGAAAGGACCATGACCAGACCCAGCGCCGTCAGGAGCAGAGTCGAACCCAAAATCAGGTAATAGCTGGTGACAGAAGAGTCCCACAGCCTCGGGCGCACTCCCTGCTTGGGAGCGGGCGCATCTGCGGAGGGGTTGGAGCGAGAAATAACACTCATTTAATGCTCCCCTCCTTCCTTCGAGGTCAAATTCTGGACGGCCGCCCGGAAAGCCTCCCCACGCTCCGCGAAGGATGCGAACTGGTCCTGCGAGGCGCAAGCGGGTGCGAGCAGCACGGTGTCCCCGGCGAGAGCGTCAGCCTGAGCAGCGGCGACTGCGCGGTCCATCACCGCGAATCCGCCGCCACCGGTTGTGCACACGGACCCATTTTGGCGCTCATCGATCTCAATTACGGGGATGCCGGGCGCGTGTCGAGCAAATAATGCGATCAATTCGTCCCGTTTTGCGCCAATTAGCACCACGAACCGTAATTGGGGCAGCACCTTTTGGATCAGATGCTCGAAACTCGCGCCCTTGGTCACGCCC
>JAJYRW010000334.1 GCA_021793895.1 Actinomycetes bacterium | reverse complement strand
AAGTGGACTACACCTCCTTCTTTCGTGCTTTAAGTCGTGCAGCGCGCGGTGACATGACAGCGATTGGGGCCTTGCCCGCCGTCCCAAATGAATTTGCGGACTGGATCGAGGTGTGGCTGCGCTTGTCCCCGGATGCGGAAGCGATGGATCAGGCCAATCCGGTGTATATTCCGCGCAATCATCTCGTGGAGGAAGCGCTCGCGGCGGCGGACTTAGGCGACTTAGGGCCGTTCCACCATTTGCTCGATCTGGTCACTGCGCCGTATATAGAGCAATCCGGTCAGGAGCGTTTCGCCCAACCCGCGTCGGAAGGATTTGGGCCATTCGTTACGTATTGCGGAACGTGATGATGTGAGGGGCTGCCCGTCGTTGCGCCTCAACGCTCGGCGGCTTCGCTGACGGCTCAAGAATAAAAAACTCCCACCGCCCTGGTCAAAAACCACGTTTGTGAGGTGCGCGGGGCGCCCCCGGCAGGATTCGAACCTGCGACCTACGGATTAGAAGTCCGGTGCTCTATCCACTGAGCTACGGGGGCAAACGGGGTCAGCATATCGGTGCGCATGGGCAGATTACACCTTCCAGGTGGCTCGAACCGCCGATAACGGCGCGGCTTTTTGTGTCTTGGCGCAGAAATGGGCAATGTTAAGGCATGAGCACTTCCATCGCGTATCGTGCGGCCGCGGCGGCGCATCAGCGCGATGCGGCGGTACGGGTAGAGAAAAAACTGCGTACCCTGCGTTTCCTGCCGCACTGGTCGCAGCGCGGCGAGAAGCTGCGCGACGAGCTTTTGATCACCTTTTCGGAACTTATTGAACCGCGTCTGGCGGCGGCAACGCGCCCGCTGCTGGTCGTAATCGCGGGTTCTACAGGTGCCGGAAAGTCAACGCTGGTCAACTCCGTTCTGGGTGAAGAAATAACCAAAGCCGGAGTATTGCGTCCCACCACGCGGCGTCCAGTGCTGCTGCACCACCCCGCCGATACCGAGCCCGTGGGGAAAACCTTGGCCGACGAGGTCGAGATTATTTCCTCTGAAACCGTGCCGCGTGGCCTCGCGCTCATCGATTCCCCAGATATCGATTCCGTGCTGGAGGAGAACCGCGACCGCGCCTTGAAGGTCCTCAGCGGCGCCGATTTGTGGCTGTTCGTCACGACCCCCACGCGTTATGGGGACGCCGTCCCGTGGGAAGTTCTCACCCGCGCTGCGGAGCGGGACGTGGCCATCGCCGTGGTTTTGAATCGCACCGGGGAGACTGAAAAACGCGAAGTGCGGCTCGATTTGGCGCAACGCCTGCGGGCAGCGAAATTAGGGACGGCGCCGCTGTTCGTGATTGCGGATGCGGGAGCGCATCACGGGCTACTTGCTGCAGAATCGGTAATGCCCCTGCGCCGCTGGCTCGAGGCATTGGCGGGCTCAGCGCACGCCCACATAGTCGCGCAACGGTCGTTACGCGGCGCACTCGCGAGCGTGTCGAAGCCGCTGGGAGAATTGGAGGACCTGCTCCATGAACAGGATGAAGCGTTAAAGCAGCTCGCGCAGCGGTGCGCCGGGGCCGAGGACCAGTTACGCGACCGCGCCAAACGACCCTGGGCGCAGGTAGATCCTGCCTCCGACGTACTGCAAGACGCGTGGCGGGCGCACGGCGAAACCTGGCACCTTTTGAACGTCCCCAGCGGTGACCGGCTGAAATTGCGGCGTAAGGATCGCGCTGCCGTGAGCGCGGCGCTCACGGCAGTTGCCGACGTGGTTTTCGCCGAATTAGAAAAGCTCGCGACTTATCAATATGACTTCTTGAACACCGTAGTTACCCAGGCGGTGGCCGATGTGGAACTACAAGAGCGCTGGCAAGCAGAAACCCACGCTCCCGAAACAGCAACCAGCGGCTATGCGGCCTGGCGCAAGCAGGTTGACGAAGTAGTCGCCACGTGGCTGACAGATAAATCCAATAAGCTGCGCCGCCAGCAAACCCGCGCGCTGGGGGAAAGCGAAACTGGCGCCCTGCTCGCAGCCGCCGCAACCGGCTTGCGGGGCGCAAATGCCCTGGTGGGAACCATTTTCGGTGAGAAGGCCATCGAAACTGTTGACGACCTGAGCGAGAAATTACAAAGCGTTCAAGGTGAGGTAACAGATGAGGTGGTGGTCGCCGTCCGCAATCAACTGGTGGGACTGCTACCCATGCGCAAGAGTGGGGAACAATTAGCGAAAGCTGCCCGACAACTGTAGGAGATTTGATGAGCACGAACCCAAAAATGGAGCGGTCTTCTGCCGTCCTGACTGAGAGGTTTGTTGCCGTTGAACAGGCCGCAGTCCAGGCGGGCGAGCGCATCCCCGCTGATGTGGCAGCAAACCTGCATACCCACTTGGATGCGGTGCGAGACCGGCTGTCCGTCGGCGTGGATTACACCGTAGTAGCGCTCGTGGGGGGCACCGGCAGCGGGAAATCTTCGCTGTTTAACGTGCTCACGGGCATCAACTTCGCCGAAGTCGGCGTAAAGCGACCCACCACCTCCGAGCCGCTCGCTTGTGTGTGGGGCGAATCCGCTGATCGGCTGCTCGACCATTTGGGAATCGCGACCGAAAACCGTTATAAGCGTGAGTCAGAACTCGACGCCGGCACCGAGGACGATTTACGCGGACTGGTGCTGGTCGACGTCCCCGACCACGACTCCGTTGCCGAACACCACCGCGAATACGTCGACCAAATCGTTCCGC
>JAJYRW010000333.1 GCA_021793895.1 Actinomycetes bacterium | reverse complement strand
TGCAGATTCTCGAAGATGGTCGCCTGACCGACTCTCAGGGTCGGGTCGTGGACTTTAAGAACACGATCATCATCATGACCACCAACCTGGGTACCCGCGATATCGCCAAGGGCGTCCAGACCGGATTCCAGGTCGATGGAGATAAGACCACCTCGTATGAGCGCATGAAGGCGCGCGTAAACGATGAACTTAAGCAGCACTTCCGCCCCGAGTTCTTGAACCGTGTCGATGACACGATCGTGTTCCCGCAGCTGAGCCAGGAAGAGATTTTCTCGATCGTCGACCTGATGATCGCGCGTCTGGCCGAGCGCATGACCGAAAAGGACATGTCGCTGCGCATCACGGAGAGCGCTAAGAAACTCTTGGCCGAGAAGGGCTACGACCCCGTACTGGGCGCTCGCCCGCTGCGTCGCGCCATCCAGCGCGAAATCGAAGACGCCCTGTCCGAGAAAATTCTCTACGGAGACCTCAAGCCCGGGCAGGAAGTCACAGTTGACGCGCAAGGCGAAGGCATTTTGGGCGAGTTTACGTTCCACGGTGCCGATAAGAGCGAAAAAGCCAACGAACCGGTTGCTGTTGCGAGCGAATCCAGCAATTAAGCGGTAAATGCTTGCCCGAGATAGGGCGGAGCGATTGAGCGGAGCGGGACCCGACACGTCACGGGTTCCGCTCCGCTTTTTTATGCTGCCCAGGCGCGTCGGATAGGGTGAAGCCATGACAAATCGGATCCGTTGGGGGATTTTAGGTAATGCGCTAATCGCGCGAACACAATTGATACCGGCAATTCAACGATCTGTTAATGGGGAAGTAGTTGGAATCGCTTCGCGAGCCAGCGCACCGCGTGCAGCGGCCGATGAATTTGGCATTAAATGGGCTTTTGCGAGTTATGAAGAACTGCTGGCCCACCCGGAGATCGACGCCGTATACATTCCGGTGCCCAATAGTGAACACGTTCCGTGGGTGATCAAGGCGGCAGCGGCGGGTAAACACGTTCTCTGTGAAAAACCGCTGGCTTTGAGCCTGGGGGAGTGGGATCAAGCAGTCGCGGCTTGCGCCGATGCCGGTGTGCAACTACTTGAAGCTTTTATGTACCGCTTCCATCCGCAACATCAAATGGTGCGCGATCTAATTGCGGCCGGGGTTATCGGTGACGTCAGCGCAATTCACTCCAGTTTCCATTTCGATATCGGGGACTTAAGAGGATCGAATGTGCGCCTCCAAGGGCCGCTTGGCGGCGGCGCTTTGAACGATTTGGGCTGCTACACCGTTGATATTGCAACCTCACTGCTGGGGCGTGCGCCTGAGAGTGTTTTTGCGACCGCCCAGTTCGCGCCCGATGACCCCACCGTCGACGTATCGACTGGCGGAACGCTCAATTTCGGGACGGTGCAGGCAACGTTCAACTGCGGCTTCCAAGGGACCGGTAACTCGTATTGGGTTACGGGTAACGCCGGCCGCATCGAAGTTCCCTACGCATTTCGGCCGGATGAACGCGGCGGCGTAGGCGTGGTGCGGGTGCATCGCGAAGAAAGCAGCGAAGAGCACGTAGTAATTGGCGATCAATACCGGCTCCAAGTTGAAGCCTTCGCGCAAGCCATTTCGGCGGGAACGGGCTTAGCAGACTCTTTGCAACAAAGTAGGAACACTACGCAGACACTTGATGGATTGCGCAGTTCGCTCACACGAGGGGTGCCCACGGTGATACGTGGGTAACCCAACACCTAGGAGTACCAACGAACCAAATCCACTTCGGTGGAAGGCCCTGGTCGTCTGTTTAACCGCTGGGTTCATGAGTTTGCTCAATGTGAGCATCGTCAACGTGGCGTTACCTTCGATTCGGGTGGGCCTCGACTCAAGCGAGGCTGAACTTCAGTGGATCGTTTCTGGCTACGCGCTCAGTTTCGGACTCGTGCTCGTCGCCGCGGGCCGGCTGGGTGATGCGCGTGGGCGGCGCACCGTGTTTGTGCTGGGAGTTGTGCTTTTCGCCGGAAGTTCGGTGCTCGGCGGGTTCGCCCCCAACGCAACCTGGCTGGTTTTCGCCCGCATTCTTCAAGGCGTTGGTTCGGGATTCATTAATCCACAAATTTCTGGGTTGATTCAAGAATTATTTCAGGGGGCGGAACGCGGTCGCGCCTTCGGCAGCCTCGGTGCGGTCATTGGCATTTCGACGGCGATCGGGCCGGTTCTCGGTGGCGCAATCATCGCGATGGTCGGCCCGGAAGCGGGTTGGCGCTGGATCTTCTTTGTGAATATTCCAGTTGGAGTGCTCGCAATCGTGCTCTCGTACCGGTATTTGCCCCCGCCTGAACCCTCGCGCGATGCCCGCGATCTTGACCCGGTCGGCGTCGTACTTCTGGGCGCAGCTGTTTTGGCGATCCTCTGGCCGCTCGTGAATGGCGGTGTAATGCAACCCATCCAGCTCCTGTGGATAGTCGCAGGGGCGTTTCTCCTATGGATCTTTGTCCGCTGGGAGCACCGCTACCAGGCTCGAGGTCGTGCCCCCATGGTCGATTTGAGCCTCTTCCGGTTGCGGAGTTACACCGCCGGTACCATCTTGGCGTTCACGTACTTTTCGGGATTCACCGGAATCTTTTTCATCCTGACGCTGTTCTTCCAAAGCTCCGTCGGTTACTCGGCTCTGATCGCGGGGCTCGGCCTGACCAGTTTTGCAATCGGCTCTACGCTCTCTTCCTGGTTGAGTGGAAAATTTGTGTTGCG
>JAJYRW010000332.1 GCA_021793895.1 Actinomycetes bacterium | reverse complement strand
CCCGGCTGGCTCCACTTCTACAACCACCACCGACACCACTCTGCGATTGGCGGCGTACCCTTCGACCGACTCAACAACGTCCCTGGACATCACACCTAGAGCTCGCCTAGAACTGGAGCTAGAAGCTAAAGGCTGCGGGGCAGTCCTTCGATATGGGGCACCCAGCGCAATCGGGTTTACGGGCGTGACAAACTCGCCGTCCTAAAAAAATCAACCGGTGGCACAGCATTACCCAGTCTTTGGGTTCAAAAAGTTCCGCAATATCGCGCTCGACATGCAGCGCATTATTGGACTCGGTCCAGGCCAGGCGGCGCGCGACGCGCCCGACATGGGTGTCGACCGTGATGCCGGGAACGTCAAACACATTGCCCAGCACGACGTTGGCGGTTTTGCGTCCCACGCCAGCCAGGGCGGTGAGCTCTTCCAGGGTCTTGGGCACCTGCCCGTCATGATCTGCCACCAGCGCCTGGCCCAGCTTCAAAAGCGAGTCGGTCTTGGCACGAAAGAAACCCGTGGGGCGAATTATTTCTTCCAGCTCCGCCCGCTCGGCAGCAGCCAGGGCGTGCGCATCGGGGTAGCGGCTAAATAATTTCGGCGTGATCTGGTTGACCCGCACATCCGTCGTTTGGGCCGACAGCACCGTCGCGACCAGGAGTTCGAAAGCATTGGTGAAATCCAATTCGCAGCGCGCATCGGGGAAGAATTCAGCCAGCTTCCGGTTGATGCGGCGGGCCCGGCGCTTGCGGGCGAGGGTCGTTTCTTCCGGAGCGGAGTTGTGGGACGAGGCGAGATTCACAACCAAAAGTCTAGGTCGGTTACTCCAACTAGGTGAAATTTTATGCCCGCGGCTTTAAGCGCGGCGCTGATGCACCGATATGGATCATGTTGCCTACCGACCTATGACTTGGGCGCTAAATATAAGGAGCGTTTACAGGTGAACGACACCCCCGCGCTACCCCGCTCCATTATCGCCGGCGCTGGACCGCAAGACCCTAACGTCGACCAACTGCGCGCTGAGCGCCGCGAACTGGCGCACTGGTTGCGGCTCATCACCGCGAAGCGCGATCTGATCGCGGCGCGCGTAGTGCCACCCCTGACACAACTGCAGCTCGCAGGCACGGCAGCAACATCCGACTTTATGATTGAAGATGGCGATCTGGCCGGGATATTACAACTGGATGCACCGCTGCCCAGCAGCGACGATCTGCAGTTCCTGCAGCGGTGCGCGGCCCAAACTTCGCAGCGAATTGCACAACTGGATGACCAAATCCAGGCGTGGTAGTTAGCGCCCGCGCCTCGTTTACGGCACACTCAGGAGCATTACTGCGCAAATTTGCGTCGGAGATGCGAAGATCACAGGAGGTTGGTCGTGGACGACGAGCTCGTGCGTTCAGTACCACTGTTCCGTTCTCTTGATCAGGAAGCGGCGCAAGCCCTCCTTCAACAAATGCGCCCCTTGGAGTTGGCGCGCGGAAATGAACTTTTTGCAGAGAACGACCCGGGCGATGCGCTGTACATAATCGCTTCGGGCAAGATGAAAATTGGACGCCGCGCGGGCGACGGCCGCGAAAATCTGCTGGCCGTTTTGGGGCCGGGTGAAATGCTCGGCGAACTTTCCCTCTTCGACCCGGGGCCGCGTACGGCCTCAGCGGTCGCCGTCTCTGATGTGCGTTTATTGGAACTGGGCCACATCGACATGTTGCACTGGCTCAGTGGCCGGCCCGAGGTCGCACGCTTCCTGCTCGGAGCCCTCGCCCGTCGCCTGCGCCGCACGAATGAGGCGCTCGCAGACCTGGTCTTCGCCGATGTTCCGGGGCGGGTCGCCAAGACGCTGCTCGAACTTTCCCAACGCTTTGGTAAAAAGACCGATGCTGGGGTGCAGGTCACTCATGATTTAACGCAGGAAGAACTGGCGCAGCTTGTCGGGGCTTCACGCGAGACGGTGAATAAGGCCCTGGCCGAGTTCGCCAACCGCGGCTGGATTCGCACCGAAGCGCGCTCGGTCGTGCTGCTGGACGTCGGACGGTTGGAGCGCCGCTCCCAGATGTGAGGTCAGCTGACCTTAACGATCAAGTCCAATTCCACGGGCGCGTCGGCTGGCAGCGCTGCGACGCCAACGGCGGCCCGCGCGTGTTGGCCGGCTGCGCCGAAAACTTCGCCCAGCAGTTCACTCGCGCCGTTGATAACGGCCGGTTGGCTGGTGAAGCGCTCCCCGCTTGCGGGAACCGAGCTCGCGACATAGCCCGTGAGTTTGATGATGCGCTCAATATTGTCGATGCCACCGGCTAATTCGGCGGCGGCCGCGAGCGCATTCAGCACCGCCACCTGCGCCAGTCCGGTGGCCTCTTCGATTGAGACGTCGTTCGCGTTGCTCCCAACGAGCCCCGTTTGCGGCAGTTTGCCGTCCACGAAGGGCAGTTGACCGGAGGTGTAGACGTAGTCGCCATCGCGTACGGCGGGAACGTAGGCGGCAACGGGCGCCGGAACGGCGGGCAGCTGAAGTCCGAGTTCTGCCAGCCGTTGTGATGGTTTGGTCATGTGTTAGGCCTTCTGACGTTTCATATATGCGACCGGGTTGGTGCCTTCGGGGCCTGGAACTACGGTCACGAGTTCCCAGCCGTCTTCGCCCCACTGGTCGAGGATCTGCTTCGTTGCATGGATGATGAGCGGCACGGTTGCGTATTCCCACTTAGTCATGGGCCCAGATTACTCCCGGGCGCAATCTCCAGGC
>JAJYRW010000331.1 GCA_021793895.1 Actinomycetes bacterium | reverse complement strand
CGGGCGGCGGGCTAGCAATATACGTGTCACAGCCTTCCCCAGCGCTGCCGCGACCATCGTCGCCACGGCCATGGCTCAGATGGCCCAAGAAAACCCCAATGCTTCCTTCACCCTGATCGAGGCGGAACCGCCTGACGCACTAGAACTCTTAGAGCGTGGTGAATGCGATATCGCAGTCGTCTTTCGATACTCCACGGACGCCAGCGAAACGAATGAAGCCCTGCGCTGGATCCCACTCCTTGAAGAGGGCGTACATGTCGCAATTCCGGGAAACCACCCCTCGATAGATGAGGATAAAATTGACCTTACAACCCTGCGCGACTCCCCATGGATTGCTGGCTGCCCGGACTGCCGCGGACACCTCACGCAGGCGTGTAAAGAGGCAGGCTTTGTTCCCGAAATCGCATTCGAAACTCACGACTATGTGGCGCTGCAGAATCTAGCGGCCCGCGGTTTGGGCGTTGCACTTTTGCCCGACCTGGTACTCGACGCAGTGCAGGTTGACGGCTTAAGAATAAAACCACTGCAGCGCCCCTCAACACGCACGGTGAGTGCTGTTTCGACCCATGGCCTAAGTCGGCTGCCAGGCGTTCACAAAACGCTGAACTTTCTACAAGATGCGGCGGAACAGGTCAGCATGCGTTATTCCTGACGATGGTTAACGCTTGCCCCAGGTAGATACGCCAACTGGAGAGCACCACCCACGATTACCGCGCTTCTGATGGCGGTGCGGTGCTCTTGCGCACCACGAGTTCGGTGGCGAGATCTATGCGCGTGTTAGTCGGTGCTGCTCCTTTAGCCATCGACAGCACCATTTCGGTGGCCATCGCAGCCATTTCCCGTAGCGGCTGCCGCACTGTCGTAAGCGGCGGGTCCGTCCATTCGATTACTGGCAAATCGTCATATCCGACAACCGACAAATCGCGGGGAACGCTCAACCCCAATTCACGTGCCGCTCGTAAGACTCCTAGTGCCTGCATGTCAGAACCAGCAAAAATGGCGGTGGGCCGCTCAGGCCGTGAAAGTAACTCGCGCCCGTGGTCGTATCCGGCTTCAAAGAAAAAGTTGCCATAGCGAATCAGGTCTGGTTCGGGCGTCACGCCCACCTCGGCTAGCGCGGTGCGATAACCATCTACACGGGCGCGACTACACAACATCGCCTTATCGCCTGAGATAACCGCAATATTGCGATGGCCCAGCTCGACAAGATGTCGAGTTGCCGCTAGACCGCCGTTCCAGTTTTGTGATCCTACGGTCGGCAGTCCCGCGGGCGGTTCGCCGAGAGTGTCGATGGCCACGATAGGAATTGACCTGGTCTCCAACTGACGCCGCTGGATCGCGGTGAGTTCGGAGAGCACGAGCAACACCCCCAAGGGCCGCCGCTGAAGCACATCGTCAATCCATTCCTGATGCGGTCGGTGGTTGCCGCCCGCTTCCGATAGAACAACGCCAACGCGTGCAGAGCTGGCCACATCTTCAACGCCGCGCATAATTTCGACGGACCACGGCGAGCCCAGTTCGTGAAACACCAAATCAATGAGCCGTGTTTCCGCCTGACGTCGCCCACGCCGCTGATAACCGCGCGTTGCGATGATTTCTTCGACCCGGGCCCGAGTTTCCTGCGCCACATCCGGGCGGCCGTTTAAAACCTTGGAAACGGTTGAGATCGAGACTCCGGCTGTGTCGGCGATTGTCGCGATCGTTAACTGTGGCGTTTCAGTCATCGCTTCCTCTGCTCATTAAATGTCGAAACTTTCGAAACAGGTTAGCAACACCGAAACGAAGTCGATGGAGGCACCGACCGTTATCTTCCGCTATCGCAGGGCCTTGCTGAAGCAGATCTGGTCAGGCATAGGTTTTGGCCGCCAATCGACTCAATCACCGAGTTAAATTCTCGAAACTTTCGAATATCTATAGAAACTATCGACAATCCGGCGCACCTCCGTTATGTTGTGTAAAACGATTTCTAATACGAGCCGGCAACAGGAGTCTGCTCGGAATTCGCGCAAAGGAGCGCCATGAAATTTCGTAATAGATTGTCATCTCTGATTGCGGGGGCGTCAGTTGCAACGGTGGCAGTTGCCCTATTTGCTCCCCCGGCACTTGCCGCGCCGGGGGATCCCCTAATCAGTACCGACTTTGAAGATGGCACCTATGACGGCTGGGACCAAAGTGGCGACCCCAACCTCACAGTTGTCGAAAAAGACGGCTCCCAGGTTCTGCATGTCGATAATTGGGCCGAAAACTACGACGGAATCAAGTCCAAAGCAGGTCTGTTTTCAGATTTGACGCCGGGCGATGCCATTGATGTGTCGATGCGCGTTCTGCTGGGAGAAGGTCTGCCCGACACCGAGGCTCGTTTCGTAACGGACCCCGGTTTTCATTGGATCGGGAACACTCCGATCACCGCTGCAGACTGGGCGACGATCGAAGGAACCTACACGATTCCCAGCGACGTCGATCCGGCAGATTTGCAACTCTATGTTGGCGTTGAACCCACAACCGACACACCCGGAGACTACTACCTCGATGACATAGTCATCACGGCATCCACAGACACTGATCCGGGCGATCCGACGGAGCCAACAGAGCCGGTTGAGTCGCTGAATACGGATTTTGAGGGGGATTTGAACGGTTGGGGCCCGCGCGACGACGGCAGCGGCGCCCCTACGGTCTGACTTTCCTAAGCCAAAGCTCATGACGGAGATCAGTCGGGGTGTATTACGAAGCGGGGTTGGGACGGTAGTGG
>JAJYRW010000015.1 GCA_021793895.1 Actinomycetes bacterium | reverse complement strand
CGGTTCAGAGGCCGAACGACGCCTGGCGCTGCCCGGCTGGCTCCACTTCTACAACCACCACCGACACCACTCTGCGATTGGCGGCGTACCCTTCGACCGACTCAACAACGTCCCTGGACATCACACCGCACCCGCGTCGGCCCCGCACCCAAAGTCGCGGCAATCGCGGCATAGCGCCCCGTTGCTGACCGCAGCGCACCTTCGAGCGAAATAACCAAAAAGGGCATCGCGACAAAGGTCTGCGCCAAAATCACTGCAAACGTCGTAAAACCGATCTCAATTCCCACTTCGGAAAGAGCCGCCCCCACTAGTCCGCGCCGCCCAAATGTTGCCAGCAACGCCAAGCCCGCCACAACGGGCGGCAATACCATCGGAACCAGTACGAGGCTGCGCAAAATCGCGCCCATTACGCCCGAACTTCGAGCCAGCACAAATGCCAGCGGAACTCCCAATATCAGCGCGAGCGCCGTCGCGCACAGGGACGTCACCAATGACAGTCCCAGCGCCTGCAGCGCCGCCCGCGAACCCAAAAGTTCCGCTAGCGAGCCCCACGGCACCCGTAGGATCATGCCCAATAGCGGCAACGCCACCAGTGCGATCGCGGCGGCGGCCAGAGCCCAAATCCACTTGGGAATCATGGCGCCCCAAAGCCCCGGTCAGCAAGCAGCTCTTGCCCGCGCGCCCCGGTGATCTGGTCGATGAATTCTTGGCCCGCGGCTGCGTTGCCGCCGGCGACGAGCGCGATCCAGTATTCATTTAAATGGTCGGCCGCTTTGGGAATTTCAACCTGCTGCACCTGATCGCCGGCCCGGGCCGCATCGGTGGCATAAACCAAGCCCGCATCGGCCTCACCCGAGGTAACCTTGCCCAGCACGTCGGTGACCGAAAGTTCCTGGGACACCGGCGTCAATTCCACCCCCAAATCCGCGGCCAACTCCTGGCTCGCGCGCCCACAGGGCACTTGCGGCGCGCAAGTTACGAGTTTGGCACCATCCAGCGAATCATCCAATCCGGTAATCCCGAGTGGGTTATTGGCATCGGTCACCAAGACCAGGCTATTTGTCGCAAACTTCACCGGGCGGCCACTTATGAGTTCTTCCGCGCGCGCCCGGTCCATATTGGCCAAGTCCGCCGAGGCAAAAACATCGGCGCGGGCGCCACCGGCAAGCTGGTCGACCAGGCCGGAAGACCCGCCAAATGACAGGTCCGCATTCCCATCGTCTATCTCGGCAAAGACATCCGCCAGGGAAGCGGCAGCAAAAACGGTGGCCTCACCCGCATCACTGGCACAGGCCGCCACCGTGCTCACGCCCGCAAATAGACTCACCGCTGCCCCAATTTTCCCAAACCGTTTGCCCATCAGCGCCCCTGCTGGTCTTCGGGTTTTGCCCCAGCGCGGTAAAGCCCGATGCGGGTGCGCAGCATCCCGAAAAACGCGCGCTGAAGCCCTAAGATGCTGATATGTCGTTTCCGGTGGCCGTCATCACGATTTCGGACCGCGCCGCAGCGGGCGCCTACCCCGATGAGTCCGGGCCGCTGGCCCAAGAACTGCTCCGGGCCGCCGGATTTACTGCCCTTGATTCCACCGTCATCCCCGATGAGGCCGCTGCAATCCGTGACGCTATTGGCTCCGCGCACAGTGCCGGTGCCCGCGCCATCATCACCACGGGCGGCACGGGAATCGGCCCGCGCGACATTACACCGGAAGTCACGGCCCAACTGGCGCCAAAGGAAATCCCCGGGCTCATGGAACAGATTCGAGCCCGCGGCCGGAAAAATAGTGCTAATGCGGCCCTGTCGCGCGGCCGCGCCGCCGTGCTCTACGCCGCTCACCTGCCCCCGGCGTTCATTATTAACGCACCCGGCTCCCCCGGCGGGGTGCGCGATACTCTGGCGATCATTTCGCCCCTGCTGGTGCACATCGTGGGCCAGCTTGACGGCGCTGCACACGACTAACTCCACTGCCCTAAAACCCCGCACGCAGGTCAATAACTTCCAACTCATCGCCCACCTGCACCCGCTCCACATCCGCCGGCACAATCGCCAGCCCCTGCGCCAAGTGCAGCGAAGCAATGGCGTGCGAGCCCGACCCCATCTGATGCGCGCGCACAATCCCGCCATCGCGCCAGACAATCGGCAAATACTGTTCCCGACCCACCGGCGGGCGCCAACTTTCAGCCGCCACCGCACCAAGCCGCGCGTCCCCCACCGGCACGCCCGCCAGGTGCTGGATCAGTGGCCGCAAGAACAGCCACGCCGATACGAACACGGACACGGGATTTCCGGGGAATGCGAGCATTGGAACCGGGCGGTCAGCCACGGGCCACCGGCCAATTCCCTGCGGTTTACCCGGCTGCATTCCAACCGTCACGAATTCCATCGCGCCACCGGCGGCCTGGCGCACCACCTCAAAGGCTCCGGCCGAAATCCCGCCGCTGGTGACGATCACATCCACCTGCGTTAAGGCCCCCATCAATTCGGTAAAGGCCGCCGGTTCATCCGCCACCCGATACGCCCCGGACACCTCACCGCCGAACTGCTCCACCAACCCGGAAAGTAAAAGCGAGTTGGAATCCGGAATCTCCCCCGGCCCCAGCGCCTGGCCCGGCTCCCGCAACTCCGCGCCCGTCGCGATCACTGCCACCCGCGGCCGCGCCGTCACCTGCCAGTGTGAAACACCCACCGAGGCCGCTGCCGCTGCGGCAGCCGGGGTGGCGCGCGTTCCTTGATTTAGGACGGCATCTCCCACCGCCGCGTTCTCCCCCGCCCGGCGGATGTGGCGCCCGAGCGCCGCCACCTCGTTGATCCGCACGCGTGCGGGAAGGGGGTGATCACCAGGGGCTTGGTCGGTGAGTTCAACCGGCACCACCGTGTCGGCTCCCTGCGGTAGCGGCGCCCCAGTCATGATGCGCATCGCTTCACCCGGCTCGACGGTTTCCGTGGCGGCCGTTCCGGCCGGAACATCGCCCACCACTTGCAGTACCGCGGGCACTTCTTGCAGATCCGCATGGCGCACGGCGTAGCCGTCCATCGCGGAGTTGTCGAAGGGCGGGACCGCGTATCGCGCTGCAATATCGCGGGTCAAATAGCGAGCCAAATCAGCACCGATGGGCACCAGTTGGCTAGGCAAGGGGTGGCCGAGGGCCAAAACGGCCGCCAAATGCTCAGTTACGGTGCGCAAGATTTCCCCCGGTGCTACCGGGCCAGTCTTTCGTGCCGTCGGCGTATTCTTGATGTTTCCAGATCGGCACGGCGGCCTTGATCCGGTTAACGAGTTCTTCCAGTACCGGAAACGCTTCGGCGCGGTGCGAGGCGGAAACTGCGGCGAACAGTGCCACATCTCCGATCTCGAGATCACCCACGCGGTGGGCCACGGCCAGGCGGTGGACGCCCGGCCGGTCAGCGAACTCTTGCGCGACCTGCTCCAAAATTTCTTCGGCACTGGGATGGGCCGTATAGCTAAGGGCGGCCACGTCCCTTCCCCCGTCGTGATTGCGCACTGCGCCCACGAACGTGGCGATGGCCCCCGCCTGGGGGTCGGAGACCAGTGCCATCACCTGCGGTACATCAATTGCAGCCGAACTTACCTGCGCAAACCGCAAGACGTCGTCCATAATCACCATCTATCAACCGGGTTTGGGGGCACCGGGGCGCGCGTATCGCACCCAGGTGATGACCACGCATGCCACTGCCCACACTACGCCGATCCAGTAGAAGGTGGTGGCGGGCCAGCGCGGAGCCTTGGTACCAAACAACCACGTCGGAGCGTCCGGCAAATTCCATGGTTTGGGAGCCCAGAAATCCGAACATGCCAAAACCAATAAGCCAGGGAGTAAGTAGCTGGGCGAGGAGGCGTAGGGCGGCGGCCGCCTAGCCACCGATCGCGCTCATATTGCGCTTTGGTTGTTCGAAGTCTGGCTCTCCGATGCCGTGACCGGCGCGCTTGACCCACTGGCCACCGCGCCAAATATCAGCCAGTTCGGCATCGGTGGCACCGGCGCGCAATGGCCCGCGCAAATCGGTTTCTCCGCGCGCAAATAAACAGTTGCGCATTTGACCATCTGCGGTCAGTCGCGTGCGATCACAGGCGCCGCAGAAGGGCGCGGTGACCGAAGCAATGACCCCAATCTCGCCAGTGTGCGCGCCATTCGCGCTTTTCGCATGCCACAACTGCGCCGGCGCCGCTCCGCGTGGTTCTTCAGCCGGCGAGAGGTGTAACTCCTGGCGCAAAATATCCAAAATCTGCTGCTGGGTTACTAGTTGGTCCCGCTTCCAGGCTTCGCGCGGGCCCAGCGGCATTTGTTCAATGAAGCGCAACTGATGTCCGTGGCTCAGCGCGAAATGCGCAAGCGGCAAAATATCCGGCTCGTTGGTGTCGGGCATGATCACCGCGTTGATTTTTACGGGTAAGAGGCCGGCCGCGGCCGCCGCTTCAATACCGGCCAACACGTCGGGTAGACGGTCGCGCCGGGCGAGTCGCGCATAGCGTTCTTTGTCTAGAGAATCCAGCGAAATATTGACACGATCAAGACCCGCGGCGGCTAGTTTTTCTGCCCGGCGATCGAGCCCCAAAGCATTCGTTGTCAGCGTCAATTCCGGGCGTTGACCATCGGCCGTGCGCAGCTGTGCGGTAGCGGCCACGATGTCTTCTAGACCTTTGCGTAAAAGCGGTTCTCCCCCCGTGAAACGGATCTTGGTAATGCCCAGATCTTGCACTCCAATGCGCAGCAGCCGAGAAATTTCTTCATCGCTGAGTACTTTTTGATTCGGTAGCCACTCCATCCCCTCGGCGGGCATGCAGTACGTGCAGCGCAGGTTGCATCGGTCGGTAAGGGATACCCGCAGGTCGCGCGCTACCCGCCCAAACGTGTCAAGGAGGTTCGAAGAGATCGCTG
Source organism: Actinomycetes bacterium (assembly GCA_021793895.1). The sequence continues at coordinate 10,277 of JAJYRW010000015.1, read as the reverse complement.
AGTTCGCCACGGAACCAATGTAACTCGGATTTCTTCCAAGTTGTTCGTGGTATCTAATCCATAGGGCACAATGGGCTGCGTGGTAACGAAAAAATCTGGTCACGGACTCGGGCCAACTCGGGCGCGCGTGCTGCGCTACGTGATGTCGCAGCATGAGCCGCGCTCCGTGGCTGAAATAGCCGGCGCCCTGTCACTGCACAGCAATACGATTCGCTTTCATCTCGAGGCATTGATGAAGCTGAATTACGTCGCGGAGAAGCAAGACGCGCCGCACGGCCAGGGGCGCCCGCGCCGCCTTTATAGTGCGACCGATCAGGCTCCAGAAGTCGATACATCACATCTGCGCGACCTAACGCAAGTGTTGCTGCGCCACATTGTGGGCCAGAGCAATCATCCACAAAAGACGGTGGAAGAAATTGGGCAGACTTGGGGCCAAGAGCTTGCCAATATTGACAACCAGGACTTGCAGCACCTGTCCGAGGTGGCAACACCTGATGCGCTGGAAGAGGTCATCAAACACACCCAGTCGATGGGATTTGAGGCCACGCGCACTGGAGAGGAGACGGTTGCTTTTACGTCCTGCCCCTATCGGACGGTCAGCCAGCCGTTACTTTCAAATATTTGCGCCATCCACTTCGGGCTGCTGCGCGGCTATCTTCAGGAGGCGGAGGCGCCGGTCGACATTGTCGACCTGGCACCGGGTACGACCTGTATTGCCCAGTTTGTGAAAAAGCCCAAACCCTAACCCGGCTTCTCGCTCATCTGGATGGATGAGATTTCGGGTCGCTTGGCTAGTTCTTCGGCGAGCTTCCAGACTTTCGGTCCGTGTTCTAACCGGAAACGCGCGGTCATTACCCGTCTTCCGTTAGTCAACTCCGTGCTGGTGGATTTCAGTTCCAACTGGTAGCCCTTTTCGGCAGCAAGTTCCATCACTTCCGATAAGCCACCCTCGATGTCTTCTATCCGTATTTCCAGCTCTTTTGCCCTCCGCCGCGGTGGCGCTAGACGCCGCACGACGGGAGTAAAGAGCATCAGTGCAATCACGTGCAGCACGGTGACGACTATGGCGGTGGTGGGCATGCCCGCACCACAGGCCATTCCGACCGCGGCTGCAACCCAAATGGAGGCGGCAGTTGTCAGCCCTCGCACAATATCGCGGCGCATGAATATCACGCCCGCGCCCAAAAAGCCGATCCCCGAAACGACCTGGGCCGCGACTCGGCTGGGGTCAAGTATCACCAAGTCGCCCAGGGCGCCTTGGAATCCGAGCCCGGAAACGAGCGTAAACGTCGCTGACCCAAGACCGACAAGAACGTGCGTGCGCAATCCCGCATCTTTTTGATGCACCTGGCGTTCGATTCCGATAATGGCTGACAGCACGAAGGCCAAGCCCAGCATCTGCCATTCCATCAACGAGGAGTCGGTAAAGAACTGTAATTCCATGGCCCGACCTTTCACGCAGGTTTATGCAGCTCACGTCAGCCTTAGTTCATCAGGTTGCCACCACTTGTGCTACTCGCTGCCGGCGCAGACTCAAAGCCACAACTATCCAGCCGCCAATCGCCCACGCGACCAGCGCCACTACCGCTGAGGCAATTCCGAACCCGTTCTCCAGCCCGTTCAACGCGTCCGCGGCCGGGCCGATAGGCAACCAACCCACGATGACCCGCGCGAGCGCCGGCATCGCCGAAGTGAGCGCGGTGGCTATTGCCAATATCGCCACGCCCAGGGAAATGACCAGACCAATGCGGCCCGTCACCGCCATCAGCGCGCGCTGGACGAGTAAGAACGCCACCGCAATCAGGCTCGCTAGGGCGCCAAATCCGATGAGTTTGGCCCCGGAAATGTTGCCGGTAATTGCCACCAGCGCGGTCACAATTAGACCCTGGCCGACGGCCACCGCCGCGGGCAGCGCCAGCGAGCGCAGCGCCAAGAAGGCACTGGAGCGCGTTGTGCCACGCACCTGGCCCAGGGTGGTCGGGGCTGCGGTGTAGATCCAAAGTGCACTAATCCACAGTGCGATCACGGTGAAGAACCCGACCCAGTTGCGCGTTAGGTCGAAGCTAAAAGCGCTGGCGTCTTGTTCGCCCACGGTAACCGGATTGGCAATAACGTCCGCCGCGCCCTCACGGTACTCATCCGGGAACGTCGGGATCTCTTCCACCGCCTCATCTAGGCCGCCGGCGAGCTCATCGGTTCCCGCAGCCAGTTCTTCGGATCCTCCTGCTAGCTCCTCCACGCCGTTGCCCACTTCGTGCAAGCCATCAGCAAGTTCGTCCGCTCCCCCACCCAGCTGTGCTGCGCCGGTTCCCAATTCGCCCGCGCCGCTTTCCAGTTCGGAAATCCCGGCGGACAATTCGTCTACACCGTTTGCTAGTTGGCCGGCACCACCGGCTAGTTCGCGGGCGCCATCGGCCGCCCCTCCTGCAGCGCCGTGGACCTCACTCAAGCCCCCGGCCAGTTCGGAGCCGCCATCTGCGAGTTGGTCAATCGCACCTTGCAGCTCGGCAAGGGGACCGTTTTCACTAATGAGTTGCTCTGCGCCCTGCCCAATCGCGGCCGCACCGGATTCCAGGCCCTGTGCGCCGGCAATTAGTTCCGGGGACCCGTCAACCACTTCAGTAAGTGCCGGACACAATTCGCCCGTGGGGTCAGTGACTAGCGGCGAGCAGGCCAATTCTCTTAATTGCTCCAGCCCCGCCTGCTGCTGTTCCAGTCCGGCCGCGAGCCCACCCGCGCCCTGCTCCAGCTCGCCAATTCCACCGACGAGTTCGCCAAACTGGTCGGGCATATCGCCGGTTTCCTGGCGCAACTGGTCAAGCCCGCCCGCCAGTTCCTTGCCGCCGGTCTCCAGCTCGCCCAGACCAGAATTCAACTGATCGAGGCCCCCGGCGAGCTCATCCGCACCGCCGGCCAGTTCCCGCGCGCCGGAACTGAGCGCGCCGGTTCCATCGCCCAGTTGCATGATGCCGTTATTGAACTCCCCGATGCCGCCTACGAGTTCATTCGTTCCAGCTGCCAGCTGATCGGCGCCGGACTCAAGGCCGCCCATCCCCTCAGACAACTCCCCCACGCCACCGGAAAGTTCCCCAGCGCCTTCTGCCAGTTCACCCGCCCCCTCAGCGGCCTCCCCCAACTCGGAATCCAGCGTGTTGAACCCAATAAATAGGTTGTCCAGATACGTTTCGGTTAATTCCGTGCCCATCACATCCGTCGCGGTCGAGGCGATCGCGCGGGTCAGCGCCTCATCGATCAACCGGGCCCGCGGCGAAGTCGTTACCGCGATCGTGGCTCGCTGCACATCCGCGATGTCCCCGGCAGTTGACATGGCCGCTTCCGAGAAGTTCTCAGGGATCGTCACCACGGCGCCATAGGTGCCATCTTCGATTCCGGTCGCGGCCTTTTCCGCATCGGTGATTTCCCACTGGTAACCGGCGGGTTCATCCCCGTTCGATTCTCCGGATTCAACGAGGCCACCAGCCAGTTGGCGCCCCAGCGGAACGGGCTGTCCGTCAAGTTCGACTGGCTCGTCGTTATTGACGATCGCCGCCGTGACCTGGTCCAGCTGGTCCTGCGGCTTGGCGATTACGCCGATAAGGATGCCGGCGGTGATCAGCGGCACCAAAATTGCGATGACCACACCTAGGATGGGCCGGGGTTTGGTCGTGGAAAGTGGGGCAAAACGGTTCATGTCAGGCTCGCTTGCAAAGAAAGGTCTTCATAATTAAGGACGGCATCTCGCACCGGCAGATTCTCCGGCCACATGGCTTGGGCTGCTCCGGTGACGGTGCCCACGATCAGGGCCGGCAAGGCGGTTTGCTGCGCCAACTCACGCTGCACCTGGGCGGCGGTGTATTGATCAAGGTCATCGGCGCCGTCCAAAATCAGGGCCCGTGGTGATTCGCGCAAAAGCTGACGCAAACCGGTCAAGCCGGCCTGGGGCAGGTAGAGGTAACCGACGCGGGAGCGGACGGCGCGGGAGCGGGTGGGCAGGACATAGCCGCAGGTTTTGAGTTTGCCGCCGGTGGGTTCCAGCCGGCCCGAAATTGTGAGCAGCAGCGCGCTGAGTTGTTCGGAGTTTTTGGCGTAAACGCGCGCGTGGCTGGCCTGCGGGATGGCCAGGTTCACGTCGCGGTAGATGGTGCTGGCGGGGTCTTGCGGGTCGATAAGTGTGAGCCCTTCGGCCACTACCAGGTCGGTGTTATCGGGGGCGGGCCACTGGCGCAGTTCCAGTTCGTGGGTGATGCCCTCACCCTCCACATCAAAGGAGGGCATGGCCTTATCGAGCCAGGCGGGAATCCACCAGGCGCGATCCCCCAGTAATTGCAGGACGGCTGGTACGAGGGTCATGCGCACCAAGAAGGCATCCACAAATACGCCCACAGCCAGTCCCAGTGCGATGGGTTTGATGTTGGTATCGCCCTCGGGGACGAAAGCTAGGAAGACTGCCACCATGATCACGGCCGCGGCGGTAACCACTTTGGCGGTGGAAACAAACCCGGTTTCGATGCTGCGGCGCGCGTCGCGGGTGTGGACGTAATCCTCGCGAATGCGCGAAACCAGGAAGACCTGATAGTCCATCGCCAGGCCAAAAAGAACACCCATGACAACAATGGGCATGAAACTGATGACCGGTCCCAGGCGCGCCAGGTTCAAAATCGTTGCCATGAAGCCGTCTTCAAAGACGAGGGCAACCACGCCAAAGGCCGCGCCCACACTAAGTAGATAGCCCAGCGTTGCTTTGATGGGAACGGCGATGGAGCGAAATACCATCGTCAGCAAAATAAGTGACAACCCCACAACAACGATCGCAAATGGCAACAGCGCATCGCCGAGCTTGTCGGAAACGTCAATCCCGACGGCGGTGAAGCCGGTTACAGACAAGTCAAAATGGTGCTCAGCCAAGATGCGCGGCTGCATTTCGCGCAAATCATTGACGAGATCTTTGGTTGCTTGCGAATCCGGCGCGCCGGTGGGAACGACCTGGATGATGCCGGTGTCAGCGGTTTCATTCGGCGTGGCCAGCGGAATGTCGGCCACCCCGTCGAGGGTCTCGATTTCATCGGCAACCGATTCGATTAAGCCAACCGGGTCATCGCTGGTAATGAGCGAACCGGTGACGATGAGGGGGCCATTAAAGCCGGGACCAAAGTGTTCATCTACCAGGTCATAGGTAACGCGCGCCGGGTCGTCAGATGCCAGCGAGGACGCGTCGGGCAGCGCCAAGCGCAAGTGCAGGGCGGGGAACGCGGCGATACCCACGACGGCCAGCACCGCAATAATTGTCAAAATGGGCCGACGCGTGGCGGCGCGGACCCAGCCGCGGAAGAAGCCAGCCGACCGGGAGGGCCGGGGTTGGGTGGACTTTGATTTTTTCGAGTTGCGGCCGGGGGCAATTTTCATTCCGGCCGCCCCCAACAGCGCGGGCAACAGCGTGATGGAAACCAACACGGCAATGCCAACTGCTGCTGATGCTGCAATACCCATCGTGGTCAGGAACGGAATTCCGGCCACGCCCAGACCCAGTAGGGCGATCATGACCGTAAGTCCGGCAAAAACCACGGCGGAGCCGGCCGTTGCCACGGCTCGGCCAATAGATTCTTCCAGTTCGACACCGCTGCGCAGCTGGTCTTGATGGCGGGCGACGATGAACAGTGCGTAGTCAATTCCGACGGCCAGGCCGAGCATGAGGGAAAGCATGGGGGTGGTGGAGTTGATTTGGCCAAATGCCGTCGCCGCAAAAATCAGCAGTGTGGAGATTCCCACGCCGACCAGGGCGTTCAGCAGGGGCATTCCTGCGGCGATAAAGGAGCCAAGCGTAATGATCAGCACGATCATGGCAACTGCGACGCCGAGCAACTCCGATGCGCTCAAGCCCGGGAACTCGTTGCTAAAGAGTTCGCCACCCAGGGCAGATTGTGCCGCCTCGGGCAAAGCAGCGTCCAGGTCGGCGGCCACGTTGGAGAGTTCATCTTTTACCGAGTCGCTGATATCGGTGAATGCGGCGTCCATCTGAATGTTGATGATGGCGGCGCTTTCATCATCACTTATGGCGCCCTCGCCCAGCATTTCGTCAAACGGGGAGGCAGCTTGGGCGACCGAGTCGATGTTTTCCAGCTCGGCTACCGCATCGGTTATCGGATCGGTGACATCGGAATCGTGGACGGTTTCACCCTCGGGGGCGACCACGATCATCTGCGCGGATGCGCCGCTGACCTGCGGGAACGTGGCTTCCAGCGTGTCGAGGGCCTCTTGCGATTCGGTTCCGGGAATTGAAACTCCGTCGTCCATTCCGTCGCCAAACAGGGCCGCGAGCCCGCCCAACAGAACTAGTAGGGCCAGCCACCCGACGAAGACTTTGGCGCGCGAACGGGCCGCCCAGCGTCCTAGGGAATAGAGCGCAGATGACACACGATCTCCCGAAAAAATTAAATAAGAACGTCGATACAGTGTTGTATCCGATACGCAACTGTATGGGATACAATTTTGTATCGCAAACTTCCCCAAGGAGATCCATTCAATGGGAGAAACCATCAGCGAAGTACCGGCAACAGCGCGGCGGCAGCGCACGCGTGAGCGTTTAATGGACGCCGCACATAAATTATTTGCCAGCCAGGGCGTGCACGCGGTGTCGATCGAAGCCATTGCCGAGGCGGCCGGCTATACGCGCGGGGCTTTCTACTCGAACTTCGCGAGCAAAAACGAGCTGTTTTTTGCAATGATGCGCCGCGAAATCGAGGTGCAGCTAGACCGACTGCGCGCGGCTATTGCGCGCAACTCGGATCTGGGAACCGGGCGCGCCACCCTCGAAAGCGGCTTCCTCGCTGAGGTCATTCAGGAAATTTTCAGCGCCCTACCCGATGACCGGACTTGGACGCTCATTCACAGCGAGTTTGAACTCCTGGCGCTGCGTGATCCAGCGGCGGCGCCCGAATTTTTAGCCAATGAAGCCCTCTTTCGCACCGAGCTATCCGAAGTGCTTGTTGCGACGGCCGCCACACTGGGATTGCGCTTTCGCATCGACCCGCTCCTGGTAACAGATCTCGTACTGGCCCAGGGCAAGCAAGCGATGCGCGAAATGATCTTGCGCGGGGCCGAAGATCCAGCGATTGCCACCCACGACATCGTCTTGAAGACAATGCCGGCGGTGTTACAACAGCTCTTGGAGCCGATTGAGCCGTAGCGGGCGCGGTGCTGGGTCTGGTGCCGGGTTTGACGCCGGGGTCTTGGCGCCCCGGGTCTGGTGCCGGGTCTTGGCGCCCGGGTCTGGTGCCGGGTCTTGGCGTCCGGTTTCGTGCGCGTTTGGCGGCGCGAATCCTCCCGTGTAGCCAGAGTTGCACCATGCAGGCAAATGGCCACACACCAGGAATTCAGTGTCGGCTCGTGCGCCGCGGACGCGGACCAACGAGTGCCGCAACTCGGACGGCTAGATGCAAACTCGGACCACTAAGCGCCGCGACTCGCACCCCAGGGCCGCCTCGCACCGCCCAGGTCCGCCGCGCGCCGCCCGGCGCCGCCGACTCGCACCCCAAGGCCGACTCGCACCGGGAAAATACACGCGCGCTGCTAAGAATCCACGCGCGCCTCGATCGCCAGGAATCGTGGGAATGGGAAAACGGAGCGGGGCTCCGTTCCCCGCAACTCCTCCATCCGAGTTATCACCATTCCCGCCTGGGTGAACGCCGATATATAGCGAGAAACCGGGCGATGGATGTGAGTCGTAGCCGATTTGAAACTTCGGTTATTGACCACGTAGGGCGCCTCAATGAATGTTTCATTGCCGTAGCTGAATGATTCTTTGCCGGCATAGCCCAAATAGAGCGGCCAAAATGCTGGATGCGCAATTGTGGCGACAAACCGCCCACCGGGGACCAAGCGCGCTACGCCTTTGAGTAAGCCGTCTAAATCTGGCGCGTCCATTAGCACCATGTTGGCAACCGCTAAATCGAAGCGCTGCGAAGGATTTTGGGCGGCAAAACTCTCCAGGGTTCCCACGTGATAGGTCTCGTGCGGGTTTGATGCTCGAGCCAGCGCGATGGATTTCGGACTCGGGTCCACACCCACAACGTGAACAGTTTGCGATTGGCGGGTTTCATCCCTGTTGCCCAAATCGCCCGCTGGGTTATCCAAATCTGCCGCTAGGTTAGCCAAATCGTCCGCTAGGGGATCGTCATCTGACTGGCGTGCGGCTTGAGCTCCATTCGAGGCGCGCGCTCCTCGCGCACCGGCCAAACGCAGCGTCTGGGTCAATCGGCCTGAGCCGCAGCCCACGTCCAAAATTCGTTTCGCGCCATTAACCGCTGCCCCAATCCACGGGCGTAAAACTTGTAAGAAAGAAACGTCTCCCGCCCGCTGTTGGGCATCGCGGGCTGGCACGATCACATCCCACTCGCGGTTAATCTCAGCCTGAGTTTTTTGGGAGGTGAACTTAATCTCATGAAGCATGTGTCGTCGTCCTAAAGCGGTAAAAACCGCATTAATAAGCCCAGCCGGGCGGCAAATCACAGGAAGAGCACGCGGCAAAACACGACCGGGCCGAGGGAAAAATCGAGAAAAGAGCGGGATCAACACCCGCGAATTAGCGCGGAATTAACACTCGAATTTCAAAGGCGACAACAGCCAGCGACAATCTGGGCACGAATGTAGACAGCAGCACGAGGGGTCGATATCAGACCGGGCACTGCTTCTCCCTTCTCATCGCGGTGTGAGTGAATGTGATTGAGATTGACGTAAGTTAATCATGATGTCAAGGGGGGCGGTGCATGCAGTCGGGGCGATAGTCGAAGTTCGCGCCGAAAAGCGGTTGCTCGATGCGCGCGGCTTGGGGGAATGTTCTACCTTGGAGGCAGACTTGAAGGAGTAATGTGCGTCGAATATTTGCCATGCCATTTGTTCTAGCCAGCGCGATCGTTTTAGCTGCCTGCGCTGGCGAAAGTAACGAAAAAGCAGCAGATCCGCACCCGGAGTCAATTGCCACATCGGGCGCGCGGGCCGATGAGGACAATCTCGGCTTCCCGCTGCCTGAAGAAGAGGAAATGATTGTTGATGTGCGCCCCGATGCGTATCCGGCCGAACTAACGCTGGTGACCTGGGGTAGCTCGGCCTGCCCCACAGTTCCAACGAGTGTCTCGTGGGCCGGCTCCAGCACGATCGTGCTCGCAATTACTAGCGACTACGGGGATCAAGCCTGCACCGCAGATATGGTCCCTTGGGCCTCCATAGTTGAGTTGCCGCCGCGGAAAGAGGGTGGCGAAATTACTGAGGTGCGCGTCGAAGGTAAAGACGTAAATTTCCTGGTCAATGGCGCTGAAGTCAATGGCGATGGTGATGAAAACGGCGCCGATGAAGACGGAGACCAAGGCGACGGCGATGGCGACAGTGATACCGACGACAACGGGGATGACAAAGACGATTAGGCGCCAAAATAGGGCCGATTCGTAAAGACGGCTAAGCCCGCCAGATTCGTAAAGACGGCTAAGCGCGGCACCCAGAGCTCACTCCGCGATTTTCAACACGCCAACGGCAAACTATTCACCCAGAGTATTCACCGGGTGTATAGTCGCCGTCATGTCACTTCGCCACACGCTCCTTGGGCTGCTCGAACCCGCCCCTGCCCACGGATATTCCCTAAAAACTGCTTATGACTCCCATTTTGGCTCCGCTCGCGATGTCAAATACGGTCAGATTTACGCGACACTGGCGCGCCTGGAGCGCGACGGACTGGCCCACACCGTTGCCTTCGAATCGGGCGAAGGCCCCGACCGGCGCAACTATGCAATCACCGAATCTGGCATCACCGAACTCGAAGAGTGGCTTTACCAGGCCGAGCCCGTCCGGCCTGCCGCTCCCAGCGAACTGTTCGTCAAAGTAACGCTCGCGCTGGTATCTGGCCGCCCAGCAGCCGAAATCCTCGACGCCCAGCGCTCCGTTTATCTCACCCGCATGCGCGAACTTGCGCGCTTGCGCCGCAGCGCTGATTTACCCACGCAACTGGCAGCCGACTTCGAAACTGCCCACCTCAAAGCCGATCTGGAATGGATTGATGTGGCGGGCCAACGCCTGGACCGCTGGAAAACCGCACTGGAGAAAACGAAATGAAACCGTCCACCACAGATCCGCTCAGCGCCCGCTCGAACCAGCCGATTCCGCGCATCACCGGCAATGATCTCGCGCTGGCGTTTGGTCAAACCCAGGCTCTGGGCGGCGTCAATGTTGACGTCAACCCGGGTGAAGTGCTCGCCGTAATGGGACCAAGCGGGTCGGGAAAGTCCACACTC
>JAJYRW010000330.1 GCA_021793895.1 Actinomycetes bacterium | reverse complement strand
CCCCCTCACAGCTGCTCGGCAGGTCGCCGATAGTCAAAATTGAGAAGGCGGCACCGTTTTCGCCTTCACACAGGGCCTCGGCGCTCGACATCTTCATGGGTTGTTGCTCATACATGAGCTTGGCCTGAATATCGCCCGAGATCGCGGTACCTACTCCGCCGAGCAGGATAGTGACCATCCCGAAAATCGCGGCGGGCCGCCACAGCACCCGGGCGGTGTCTTTATCTCCGGCGCGGACCTTGCGCACCATCCACCAGGTGGCGATGCCGGCCACGAAGGTGCCCGAGACGAGCCAGGCCGCGGTAATGGTGTGGGGCATGGCGGCCAGCAGCGTGGAGTTGGTGAGCACCGCCATGAAGTCGACGAGTTCGGCCCGCCCGGTGGCCTCGTTGAAGATCGCGCCGACGGGGTGTTGCATCCACGAGTTCGCCGCCAGAATGAAGAACGCGGACATGTTGACGCCGATGGCCACGAGCCAGATACAAGCCAGGTGAATGCGGCGGGGGAGTTTGTCCCATCCGAAGATCCACAGACCTAAGAACGTGGATTCTAAGAAGAACGCGGCCAGGCCCTCGATGGCCAGCGGCGCACCGAAGATATCACCGACGAACCGGGAGTATTCGGACCAGTTCATGCCGAACTGGAACTCCTGGACGATTCCGGTCGCCACGCCCATCACAAAGTTGATTATCAGGAGGCGGCCGAAGAACTTGGTGAGTTTGAGCCAGTTTTCGTTCCCGGTTTTGTGCCACACGGTTTGCATGATCGCCACCATCGGCGCCAAACCAATCGTGAGCGGCACGAAAATGTAGTGATAGAGGGTCGTGATGCCAAATTGCCAGCGCGCTAGGCCGACTGCGCCCGCCTCGGTCGCGGCCAAAAGATCAAGAGCTTCCACACGTCAGACCGTAATGACGGCGCCAGAAATTCTTGTAGGACTAAGGTCCCGCTTGCTGACAGGTCGTCAGCCGCAGCGGGATTTACGTGCGTCGCGTGTTCTCGAATCGTTACTTGTGCGATACTCATAGTGGTCAACAAGGAGTTAACACCCACTTGTATGACCCGACGAGGATTATAAATTCTTCGAGGCCCAGCGCCCGTCGCGCCGCTCCACCGCTCCAGGTGATGTAGCTGGCGCGAGCGTAGTGGTGTCGACGTTGCCAGTGCGGTTCAGTTGCCGTGCGCGGTCACAGTCCTACGTCGGCGTTGCGGTGTCTGCCTGCGCCTTATTGCGCGCGGCATCGGAGCGTAACTTTTGGACTTTTTTGATCCGTCGAAAAACCGGCGGACACAGCAGGCTACGCGCTGGCTGCGGAGGGTGTACGTGGCGAACGCGTGGCGCAGGAGAATTTAAATGGGAGAGGCACCCGAATCTTCGGATATGCCCGCAGCAACATCGAATCAACACGGTGATGCAGCAACACTGGATGTTTTTGCCGAGTTAGAGCGCGCAGGCGTTCCCGCTAAGCAGGCCGAAAAATCTGGTTCGAAATCTAAAACCACGAAACAATCACGGACGGCGTCAGAGCAGCAGGGCGAGGACGCTCCAGCCGCTAAGGGCGAACGGTCCGAAAAGCAGGCTGAGCCGGAAGTGAAGGCCGCCCCGCCAACGGCAGTTGCACCATCTACCGCCTTGCTATTCCAGCCGCCAGATCACGCCTCCGCGCGTCGACCGCGCCGTGCCTCAGCACCAGCCGGTCCACCGCCGTCCGCTGCAGAGGACTCCGGAACCGGCGATTCAGCCGAAACCGAAAAGTCGAGCCAATCGGCGAAGGCAAGTTCGGGTCGGCAGCAAAACAAAAACGGTAAGAACGCGCAGCAAGACGCCCAGCGCCAGGAATCATCGCGGCAAGACTCAGCACGCCAAGACTCTGCGCGCCGCGATACCGATTCCGCCTCGGGATCAGGCTCGAGCGAAGTCGATGCGAAGAGTGACTCCGATGGCAATGAAGAGGGCGGCCAGCGCCGCCGCCGACGTCGTGGGGGTCGGGGCCGTCGCGGTCGCGGGGGATCGAATAACAACGATTCCGATTCGGCCAGCGATAAGCTGGAGGACGAAAACTCCGATCAATCGACCAACGGCAAATCCACTGGCAAACAAGACTCCAAGGCCAATGGCGGGGGTCAAAAGAGCGATGAGAAGACTGATCGCTCCGATAAGGATGAAGACAAGAGCGCAGCCGCATCCGATGCGGAACAAGGCTCATCTGGTCCCGACTCCGATGATGACGGCGATAACGGCAGTTCGAGTTCGCGCCGCCGTCGGCGCCGCCGGCGCGGGGGATCCAGTTCTCGCTCCGATGACTCCCGCGATGATGAGGTAGCAACCCCGCGCGGCTCCACCCGTTTGGAGGCCAAGCGCCAGCGCCGCCGGGAGGGACGCGAGACCGGCCGCCGCAAACCAATAATCACGGAGGCCGAATTTTTAGCCCGTCGCGAATCAGTAAACCGGACGATGATGGTGCGCGAGCGTGATAGCCGCATGCAGATTGCAGTCCTCGAAGACGGCGTGCTGGTTGAACACTATGTTTCCCGCAACGAAGACGCCTCGATCGCCGGCAATGTTTACGTCGGTAAGGTCCAAAACGTCCTGCCCTCGATGGAGGCCGCGTTCGTTGACATCGGTAAGGGGCGTAACGCCGTCCTTTATGCCGGTGAAGTCAACTGGGATGCCGCCGGCCTGGAAGCCAATGAGCCACGCCGGATTGAATCGGCGCTGACTTCTGGTGACCACGTGCTGGTGCAGGTCACCAAGGACCCC
>JAJYRW010000329.1 GCA_021793895.1 Actinomycetes bacterium | reverse complement strand
CCCCGGTTTTGGGTCCGCGGCTGACGCAACAAGACGAGCAAGACGGGCTGGCTATTGCCGTTTACGCTCCGGGGGCCGACGCGTTGGCGCTGTGCTTGTTGAACGCGGAGGGTGAAGAACGCTTTGAGCTGTGCGGGCCGCGCCAGGGGGTGTGGCACGGGTTTGTCCCCGGTGTTCGCAACGGCCAGCGCTACGGACTGCGGGCCTGGGGGCCGTGGGAGCCAGATCGCGGGCTGCGCTTTAATCCCGCGAAGCTGTTACTTGACCCCTATGGCCGGGGCGTGGCTGGCAATTTTCGCTTGGCGCCGGAGATTTTTAGCCACCGGGTTGATGCGAATTACAGTCCGCTGGATGGGCAAATCGCGTTAGATGAGCGCGATTCTGCGCCCTTTGTTTTAAGCTCCGAAGTGGTCAGCACCGACTATGGGCACCGAGTGGCCCGGCCGAACACTCCCTGGCGCGACACGGTTGTTTATGAGGCGCACGTGCGCGGGCTGACCAAGACAATGTCTGCCGTGCCCGAGGAGTTGCGCGGCACCTACGCGGGCGTGGCTCACCCCGCAACGATTGAGCACCTGCAGTCCCTGGGCGTCACCGCAATTGAGCTCTTGCCGATTCAAGCCCAGCTGCCGGAGGTGCATTTAGCCCAGCGCGGCATGCGCAATTACTGGGGTTATAACACGGTCGGTTTTTTCGCGCCCGAACCGTGGCTGGCGACCCAGGCAGCGCAGCGCGGCGGCACGGCGGCGATTTTGGCCGAGGTTAAGGGGATGGTCGACCTGCTCCACGCCGCGGGCATTGAGGTGATTTTGGACGTCGTCTATAACCACACCGCTGAGGGCGGCACCGATGGTCCGACCTACTCCTGGCGGGGATTGGATCCGCATAGCTACTACTTACACGACCCCGATAATCCGGGGCAGTTCGCTGATGTCACCGGCTGCGGCAACACGCTGGATCACGGTAAATTTCCCGTGGTGCGGCAGACTCTAGATTCGCTGCGATACTGGGCGACCGAAGTGGGAGTGGACGGTTTTCGCTACGACCTGGGGGTGGCGTTGGCGCGGGGGCCGGAAGGATTCGATCCCAATCACCCGTTCTTGGTAGCGCTGCGCTCCGACCCGCAATTGGCAGGTCTGAAGCACATCGCGGAGCCGTGGGATTTGGGTCTGGATGGTTGGCGCACCGGACAGTTCCCGCTGCCATTTGCCGAGTGGAACGATCAGTTCCGCGGGGCAACGCGCACCTTTTGGCTCGCCGACCCCCACTCTGCAGCCGGCTCTCACCCCGGTTCGGGTGTGCGTGACCTGGCCACCCGCCTGGCTGGTTCGGCGGACATGTTTGGCAACGGGGAAATTCCCGGGGCGCGCGGACCGAATGCCTCGATCAATTTTGTAACTGCCCACGACGGTTTCACTCTGGCGGACCTGACCGCCTATCACTACAAGCACAACGAGGCTAATGGCGAGGGAAACCGCGACGGCACCAACGACAATCGTTCTTGGAATCACGGGGTGGAAGGGCCGGTCAATAGCAACGGCGCCTTTATGGAGATCGCGGAATTGCGCCAGCGTTCGATGCGCAATTTGCTTGCCACAACGATTCTGGCTGCGGGAACGCCCATGCTCACGGCGGGCGATGAGATCGCGCGCACACAGCGGGGCAACAACAATGCCTATTGTCAAGATGAATTGTCCTGGCTGAACTGGGATCTGGCGCAGTGGCGGCAAGACCTCTTGCAGACAACGCGCTATTTAATTCAGCTGCGGCAGCAATTTGGTGTCTTCCGACCCGACGGCTTTTATCAGGGCCGGATTGACTATGACGGCCCGGAGCCGAACGCCCACGATGTGCAGTGGTTCGACGCCGCAGGGATCGAACTGGATCACGATATGTGGCATGACCCGCAATTGCGCACGCTCCAAATGTGGCGGCCGGCGCCCGGGGCATTGGCAGCGGTTCGCGCCGAAGCAACAGACCCGAGTGCGAAATCAGTCGAGCCGGGCGCCCTCGTGATCTTCCACGGGGGACTCAACCCCCAAACCATTACGCCCGCGCTTCCGGCCAGTGCCCGCTGCGAACTGGTGTGGGACAGCTCCTGGAACCGCCCCGAGATGGTGACCGATTCGGCCAACCGCCTGGATGAGGGCGAGTTCGTGACTGAGGCGCTGTCAGTACTGATTTATCTGGTGTGGCAATAACGGCAACGTCATGCACATACGCCTGACTCCTAAGCGCTAGGCGGTAGCAACACAGCCCACTTCCGCCACGTGTGCCAGCGCGGTGTGAAAGGGAACCACCCGCACGGTATATCCAAACGAGCCGGCTGTTTCGAGCTTCAGATCGGCGGTAAACCGGTGCCGGCCCGCTTCGAATTCTTGCTCGTGGTTCAAATCAAGAAACTGCGCCTCAGTGATTTCATCGGCGGCATTCACCCGGCCGGAGACGACCTGGACACGCACGTCCTGAGGCGCAAGTTTGCCCAACGACACGTATGCACAGATCGTGATCGATTCGCCGATCTCGCTCCCGCCGGCCATCCCGGCGTCAGCACCGTCTCCCGCCGGGGCCGCCTCGATGTGGTCCACGCGCACGTCTTCCCAGCCGGCACGCACGTGTTGCTTCCAGTTCGCCAAACCGCGCGCGCCCGCCCGCCCGTGTTCTGCAAGTTCCTGAGCGCTTATCGCCGCGGGCACATAGAGCCGGTCAACGTATTCCGCAACCATGCGAGTGGCTTGGACTTTGGTGCTTAATGACTCCAAGGAATGG
>JAJYRW010000328.1 GCA_021793895.1 Actinomycetes bacterium | reverse complement strand
TCAAATCCTGGCGCGCTCAGCGGGTCTGGAACTAGATGAAGAAGCGCCCGCCCCTGAAGCCCCCGAGAACGAACTTTTTGAAGTACCCTTCGGCCGACTCATCGGCTCGCTCGTGCTATCAAGTCAGGTAATTTTTCCGGTACTGCTGGTGGTGTTTTTCGCGGTGCTGGCAATTATCGCCCGCACCCCCGAGCCGCTACTGGCCAATCTTCCGCTCTTATTTCTCATTGCGGTACAAGTTTGGCAGCGCCTGAATCGCGGTGCGTTCTTTCGCGCCGCAACCTCGCCCGACGGCGTCCGCATCACCCACGGCCTGCTCGAGCAGCGCCGCCAGACCGTGCCGCCGGGCCGGATCCAAGCCATCCGCCTCACCCAGCCGCTGCTCTGGCGCCTTTATGGGTGGTGGCGCGTCGACATGAACGTGGCCGGCTACGGAACCACCACCGCGGGCCAGGCGCTGGTCAACGACCTGCTGCCGGTAGGCAAACTCAACGACGCCCTGCGCGCCCTGTGGCTCGTGGTGCCGGATTTTGAGATCGACGATACGGACGCCGTCCTAAATCACGCGATGGTCGGAAGTGGCGCGGCAGGTGAGTTCACCACCTCCCCCAAGCGCGTGCGAATTATTGATCCGCTTGTGGTGCGCCGCACGGGTTTTCGCATCACGCCCCGGGCGATTTTGATTCGCCGGGGCCGGCTGACACGGCACATGATCGTCGTGCCCCATGAGCGAATCCAGTCGGTTTCCATTTATCAAGGGCCGATTCAGCGCAGCCTGCAAGTGGCCCGTTTCCAAATTGACTCCACCGTTGGGCCGGTGGCTCCGGTCGTTCCGCATCTGGATACGGGCACGGTCGCGGCCCTGATGCGCGAGCAGATCCAGCAGGCACGGCAGGCGCGGGCAGCAGATCGAACTGAGCGGTGGATGGCCGCGGAAAAAGGGGATTAGGGATGACGTCACGTCCAGGGCGACTAGGTGTCGGAATCGTAGGGGCCGGCCGGGTCGGGGCGGTGCTGGGAAGCGCGTTGCGCGGCGCGGAGCACGCTGTTGTGGGGGCCAGCGGCGTGAGCGAGGACTCCAAGGAACGCATCGCCGCCCTCCTGCCGGGGGTTCCGCACTTGGACGTTCCCGAAATTGTGGAGCGCTCCGAACTGGTGCTGTTGACGGTGCCCGATGACGAGTTGGCCTCGGTAGTTTCGGGAATTGCGGCCACGGGCGGGTGGCAGACTGGCCAGTTAGTCGCCCACACTGCTGGCGCGTACGGTACAGATATTTTGCGCCCGGCCACGCAGGCTGGCGCGATACCGTTGGCGATCCATCCGGCCATGACCTTTACCGGCACCTCCCTCGATTTAGCGCGGCTCATCGGCTGTAGTTTCGCGGTGACTGCTCCCAACGTGGTGTTGCCTATCGCCCAGGCGCTCGTAGTGGAAATGGGGGGCGAACCGGTGGTCATAGCCGAGGCAGATCGGTCGCGCTATCACGCGGCGCTAGCGCACGGAGCCAATCATCTTGTGGTGTTAGTCACCCAGGCAATGCGCACCCTGGAGACAATTGGTGTAGCGGAGCCTGGAAAGATGCTGGCGCCCCTGTTGAACGCGGCGCTGGATGGAACGCTGCGCGGCGGGGAGCACTATCTAACTGGACCAGTTATGCGCTCAGATGTGTCAACTGTGCAAAAACACGCATTTGAGTTAGCAAAAATGGGCTCGGAAGATGCATCCTTAAGTGACATCAACGCGGGATACCGGGCAATGGCGCGCATCACCGTTCAACGCGCGCTGATTGCGGGGAAAATCACTGCCGAGACCGCGCAGCGCCTGCTTGATGTGTTAGTTATTAATGATCCCAACGGATCGAAAGGTAATGAGGCATGACGTCTTTGGTTTTGGCTCACACCCGCGCTGAACTGGATGCGGCGCTGGCCGGAACCGCGCGCCCGCGCGCTGTCGTAATGACCATGGGCGCCCTCCACGCTGGACACTTGGAACTGGTACGCCTGGCAAAAGAGCGCGCCGAAACCGTGGTGGTGACAATTTTTGTAAACCCATTGCAGTTTGGACCCGGCGAAGACTTTGCTACCTATCCGCGCACGCTCGACACCGATGTCGACGCGTTGGAAGAACTGGGAGTCGACGTTGTCTTTGCTCCCAGCGCGCAGGAAATGTACCCCGAAGCCGAACCGCAGGTGCGGATCAACGCGGGGCGGTTGGGGGAGCGTTGGGAGGGCACGACGCGGCCCGGCCACTTTGACGGAGTGCTGACGATCGTAGCGAAAATGCTGCATTTGACGCGCCCGGATATTGCCGTATTTGGTGAAAAGGATGCCCAGCAACTGATTTTGGTGCGGCGCATGGTGGCCGACTTGAATTTCGATGTCGAGATCGTCGGCGCCCCCACCGCCCGCTCGGCAGAGGGTTTGGCGCTCAGTAGTCGCAACGCGTATCTGGATGAGGAACAGCGCGCGCAGGCACACGCATTATGGACGGCGATCCGCGCCGCCCAGGACAGCGTCCCCTTGGGCGCTGACGCGGTTCGGGATGCGGCTTTGGCAGTGCTGACGGATGCTGCCGGGATCGAGCTGGATTATTTAGCCCTAGTAGATGTGTTAACCCTGGCAGAGGTAGAACCCGATCACCGCGGAGAAGCGCTGCTTCTTATTGCGGTGCGCATCGGGACTATTCGCCTGATAGATAATGCGTTGCTTAGACTGGGCGCAACATAAGGGAAGGCCGGAATGGCTCATGGCCGCTGAAACCAATAACACCGCTAC
>JAJYRW010000327.1 GCA_021793895.1 Actinomycetes bacterium | reverse complement strand
CCCGCCCGCGAAGGCGTGGCAGGTGTCGAGGCAAAAGCCGATATTTTCGTAGCCGTCAGCGGCTTTTATCGCTTCCCACAGGCCCGCGAGGCGTTCCAGCCCGCGCGCCATCGCGTATTTTCCGCCCGCTGTATTTTCGATCAAAACTGGGACCGCGAGGTCAAGGCCCTCAACGCATTTGCGCCAGTTATCGAACCCAGTTTCTGGCTCATCATCGGCCGTGACGTGACCGCCATGAACGACTACGCCCTTAGCACCGATTTCGGCCGCGCCGTCGACGATGCGTTGCAACAGTTTGCGGCTTGGAATGCGCACGCGGTTATTTGTTGAAGCGACATTAATGACGTAGTGGGAGTGCACGTAAATGTCGACGTTGGCGTCTTCGGCTTCCTGCCGGAGG
The DNA here is from genome assembly GCA_021793895.1 of Actinomycetes bacterium. Next base: position 2,379 of record JAJYRW010000327.1, on the reverse strand, counting down.
GCTGCTGCTCCGCCTGGATGAGCCACGGAAACGTCCCGGAAGCTCTGCGGGTTTCCGAGCATGATTTGCACCGCTTGCGCGCCGCGGGCTTTTGCTTCACCGATGGGATCGTGTTGGTCAACGTGGCTGCCAAGAATCATGGCTCTAGCCTAAGGCCTGGGCTCAGTCTTCTTCGTAATAGGCGAATATGGGCACGTTTTTTAACACTTCACCGCTGGTCAAGGTCACATTGAACACGAGGCCATTTTCTGGCTCGTAGGCGATTTCTTCTTTCCCAGGCCACCAAGCGGCAAACATTCCGTTCTCGACCGTGGCTTGCACGGGGAACATCTCGGAGGCTGCCGGGTCGCTGATTTCTGGATTTACCGCTATTTCAACAGCGGTGACGTTCGAGCCAACTAAGCCGATAAGTGTTGTCACAAGTAGGCGACTGTGTTCTGCAACCTCGTGTGGTTCATCCGGAAGCGGCGTTGACGCTGCCCTCGTCACTGTATGCACCTCTTCCGACTTTAACTCATCACTCGGGTCGGGTGCTTGAGCCACACTTCCCAAAACCTTCTTTTCGCCCACAAAAATGGCCGTTTTTAATGATCCCGTGGCCGTCCGAGCGGCCACAAATCCCACTTCCCCGCGTTGTTCTTTCGCAACAATCTCACATTTCGAGGTCGTGCCGGTCTCCTCCGCATGTGGTCGAGGAGTATCGCAATAACCGTCCAAAATGCGGTCCATGTCAGGCGAGATAGCGCGGGGAATAGGTGTCCATGTGGCGAATGCAGACACAGAATCCTTGGAACCAAATGGAGCGATGATGAACAATGCCGCAAGCGCGGCTGCGACGGCAGCTACCCCAACGAAGCGAAGCGGATGCACAAATCGAGAGCGTCCTCGTCTCAAATCAGTGCTGGGTCGATTAGTTGTGACGCGAGCGAGAATTTTTTGCTTATCAAGGCCAGCAGACGAAGTAATTGCAGCAGGATCAAGCGCGGCTAGTTCGCGCAGGTCTTCATCCCCAAAATCCGGTCTGTGTGGTGCGCTCATGATCGGTCCTTAATGTCAGCGGAACTTCTTAAATGCTTTTTCAAACGCTTACGTGCGCGACTGAGCCGCGCGGAAAACGCTGCGTTTGAAACATCGAGCACCTGAGCTGACTCGGCGATGGAGAGGCCATCCCACGCGACGAGTTTGAGCACTTCCTGATCCGAAGCGCTCAACCGGTCGAACGCGCGAGCGTAGTCAATACGAATTGCATAATTGGCGGGATCATCCGGCAGGACCGCTGGCTGGCCAGCGATTCGCTGTGCGAGAGATGTGGCGCGGTCGCGCCCGCGATAGGCATTGGACATAACTCGGCGTGCGGTAGCGAAAAGCCAGGGTCGTACATCAACCAGGTCGCGAGGTATTTCATCGAAACGCCGCCAAGCGACCAAGAAAGTCTCCGAAACAACGTCTTCGCACAGGTCTGCGTCAATGCGCCGGGCAACGAAGCGAGACAGATCATCGAAGACTGCTTCGAAGATCTGGCGAAACGCAGCGTGGCGCTCAGTTTCAGATTCCAACTGCAAGCCGCTCATATCTATTACATGTCCGGCAGCGCCCGAAGTATGACAAGTTGTTTCCCGATTAGTTCAGTTCGGTTAGCCCGGTGAGATTCCGCACTGCTCGCGTCGCGGGAATATAAAGGATGATCGCGGGCGCGAGCACCAGGGCAGCGACCGTGTTTACGAGTTGGAAACCGCCGAGGGCCAAGATCGGTCCGGCGAGCGCGGCCGCGCCGGCACCCGCGTAGTTCATGAGCGCATCCGAAGCCCCTTGGAGTGGGACGCGGATATGCGGTGGCGTGATCGTGGCCAGGAGGGAAGAGCCGGCAAGTACGGCGCCGGACCATCCCAGCCCCAGCAGAATGAGCGCGACAACCATCAGGGTAGTGTTCCCGCCCGCCGCGATAAACCCGGTGATTAGCGCCGCGACTTCGATGCCGATCCCGGTCAGGGCTACCGCGCCCGCGCCGAAACGGTCGATGGCCCAGCCGAAAACTGGGCTCAAGCCATACATGCCCACGATGTGGAGCGAAATCGTGAAACCCACCAGTTCGAGACTGTCGCCGCTGCCTTCCATGTGGACCGGCGTCATCACCATGACCATCACCATCACGGCGTGCGCGGCTGCCACCAGCGCGACCGCAAAGCGAGCGATGGGTTGGCGGGCTGCCCAGCGCAGGGCCGCCAACGATCCCAAGGGTCGGGTTGCAGAAACTGCGGCATCTGCGCCGGTATGGTTCGCGTCGGGTTCCAATTCGGTGCTGGGTGTGGGGCGGAAAAGGAGGGCAATAACTAGCGCTGCCGCCGCGAATCCCACCATCGAAAACACGAACGGGCCCAC
>JAJYRW010000326.1 GCA_021793895.1 Actinomycetes bacterium | reverse complement strand
CTCTTCGCGAAGCGCTCATGCTGATTTTCGGCAGCAAACTGCTCTAAAGTGCCCGCGTGATAAGTTCCAACGGGGTCCGCGGCTTGGGCCAGGGCAATGGATCGCGGGCTGGGGTCGACTCCGACCACGCGCGCTCCGCTGGCGCGCAGGGTTTGCGTAAGGCGCCCCGAGCCGCAGCCCACATCCAAGATGGAGCGGGCATCGCGTACTGCAGAGCCGATCCAGGGCCGCAAGACGCGCAAAAAGGAAACATCACCCGAGCGCTGTTGCGCATCACGAGCGGGCACGATTACGTCCCACTCGCGGTTGATTTCCGCCTGAGTTTTATTCATGGTGAGTTTAATTTCACGAAGCATGTGTCGTCATCCTTAAGCAGCCCCAGGCCGCCAATTACCCGCCCAGCAGCGATGCGAAAAGCGCAGTCGGGCGCGGGGAAAATAATGGGGATTGCGGGAATGAGCCCGCTAACTAGCGCGAAGTACTAAAACGAATCGCTAGCGACGACAACAACAGCGGAATGAAGGAAGGGTCGAAACACAGATAGCAGCACGGGCGGTCAACATGGAACCGGACACTGCTCTCCCCCTTTTTTCATCGCTGGGAATACACCTTGGCGCAGGAACTCCTGCGAGCGCGAGCGCTCTTGATGAGAGTGGCGGAAATTGATCACGATGTCAAGGACTTCGCGACACCCTGGCGCGACTATTCACTAAGTGTATTCACTCGGTGTATAGTCCCGGCTATGTCACTTCGCCACACACTGCTTGGGCTGTTGGAACCGCGTCCGGCGCACGGGTATTCCCTTAAGAGCGCCTATGACACCCACTTCGGCACCGCCCGCGATATTAAATACGGCCAGGTCTATGCCACGCTCGCGCGCCTCGAGCGCGATGGCCTGGCGCACACGGTTGCGATCGAATCGGGGGAAGGCCCTGATCGGCGCAACTACGCCATCACCGACCAGGGCATAACGGAACTCGAACAATGGTTATTCGAAGCCGAACCCGTGCGTCCCACCGCGCCGAGCGAGCTGTTTGTAAAGGTGACGCTCGCGCTGGTTTCGGGGCGCCCGGCCGCCGACATTCTCGACTCCCAGCGCGCCGTGTATTTGGAGCGGCTGCGTGAATTGGCGCATCTGCGCCGCAGCGCAGATCTGCCGACCCAGCTCGCGGCCGACTTCGAAACCGCGCACCTAAAAGCGGATCTCGCGTGGATCGAAACCGCGGGCCAGAGATTGGAACGCTGGAAAAAATCCCTGGAGGAAACGCAATGAACGCGCGCATCACAGGAAAAAATCTCGCCCTTGCCTTCGGGCAGACCATGGCCCTGGACGGGGTGGACGTCGAGGTCCAGCCCGGCGAAGTCCTCGCTGTGATGGGCCCCTCCGGTTCGGGTAAGTCAACGCTCCTGCACGTACTGGCAGGCATTTTGAAGCCGGATTCCGGTGCGGTCACATATAACGGTCAGCGCCTAGACCGCATGAGTTCGCGCCATCGCGATGCGCTGCGCTTAAGCGAGTTTGGTTTTGTATTCCAGTTCGGCGATCTGATCCCGGAGCTGTCGCTGGCCGAAAATGTTGCGCTGCCCCTGCTAATGACCGGGATGCGTCGCAAACGCTCGATGCGCCGAGCGATCGACATGCTGGATCGCCTCGAAATCGCGGATGTCGCCGCTCACAGCGCCGCTCAAGCCTCGGGCGGTCAGGTGCAGCGCGCCGCAGTGGCCCGCGCCCTGATCAACCGCCCGTCAGTCGTATTCGCCGATGAGCCCACGGGCGCGCTCGATACCGTGACCGGCGAACTTGTTTTGAATGCGCTGGTAGACCTGGCGCGCGAACACGACTCCTCAGTTGTTTTGGTGACGCACGCGGTCGATGTTGCCGCGGTTTCTGATCGCGAAATCATTATTCGCGACGGGCGCATTGCTTCGAGTAAGCAGTATCGCTCGCCCAGTGCTTTGCAGCAGGTGCGCTAATGGCAGTTTTGGGACGACGTCGCAGCGGTTTCGGCAATACGGTTCGCCTTGGTCTGCGCCTGGCGCGGGCCGGTGGCAAGGCGCGAATGTCGCTCGTGGTGTTTGGCGCGTTCTTGGGGTCGGTTCTGATTTTGATCTCATTTAGTGTCCAGCACGCGGTGGACCAGCAGTGGGAACGCATGATGGATCGCACCGAATACTACGGGCAAGAGCCGGCACTAGAAGACGACGGCTTTTACGGCGAGATAATAAATGAGCCGACCGCGTACCCAGATAATGCCCTCGATGAAACTTCGACCCTGCATACCGGGGTGGGAGATAAGAGCAAGTTCGGTATAAGTGGCCCCGCAAAAATTGTCCTGATGACCGGCGATGGACCAGTACCGCCGGGCATTGCGGATATTCCGAAACCCGGCACGGCGTATCTTTCCCCCGCTCTGTTTGAGAAAGTGCGCACCTCGCAGGTCGCCGCTCGCGCTGTGGCCGGAATGGAATTAAAGCAGATTTCTGCCGCAGGGCTGCTGCATCCGGGTGAGCTTGTTGCTTACATCGGGGCGGAATTAGATGAGTTCGATGCCGAGATTTTTGATCAGCGTCCAGTTCTAAGTTGGGGCGTCAATTACGGTTGGTTAACGCAATACATGAACCCGAATCAGGGTGCCGCTTTTCCGATATTTGCGTTCATGCTCATGCCGGCGGTAGTTCTGCTCGCAACCACAACGCGTCTGGCCAGTTCGGTGCGCACCGAACGCATGGCCGCTTTGCGCCTGCTGGGTGTGGGGCGGATGCGCACCCACCTGACCGTC
>JAJYRW010000325.1 GCA_021793895.1 Actinomycetes bacterium | reverse complement strand
CAGCGATTCAACTGGCCGGCAGCGCCGGCAACCCCGAAGTCCAGCCCATTCACGTGGCGCTGGCACTAGTTACCCAGACCGATTCCTACGCCGTTAATTTGCTGAGCAAACTCAACGTTGACTTGGCGCAACTGCGCACGCGGCTGGAGCGAATCGCGGCGAATTTACCGCGGGTATCCGGGACCTCCACCGCTGAACCGCAAGTATCCCGGGCACTGGGCGGCGTGCTGAGTGCGGCGGGAAAAAACTCTGCGGCCCACGGTGATGAGTACGTATCCAATGAGCAACTCCTCATTGCGCTAGCGCAGGGCAACGACGATGTGGCTTCCGCGCTGGCAGAATTCAACATCACCCCGCAGCGGCTCCAAGAGGCGCTGCCGCAGGTTCGAGGCGACAAAAAGATCACTTCGGAAACCCCAGAAGCAACTGATGACGCCCTCGAAAAATTCGGCGTCGATCTCACCGCCGCTGCTCGGGAGGGCCGCCTGGACCCGGTCATTGGTCGCGATACTGAAATTCGGCGCGTCATCCAGGTGCTCAGCCGCCGCACCAAGAACAACCCGGTTCTTATCGGTGATCCGGGCGTGGGTAAAACCGCCGTAGTGGAGGGCCTGGCCACCCGCATCATCGAAAACGACGTGCCCGAGTCTTTACGGGGTAAACGCGTGATTGCACTTGATCTGGGCGCGATGGTCGCCGGCGCGAAATACCGCGGCGAATTTGAAGAGCGTCTCAAGGCAGTGCTCGAAGAAATTAAGGCCGCCGAAGGTGAAATTATTACCTTCATCGACGAGCTGCACACGATGGTCGGGGCCGGTGCGTCTGAGGGCTCGATGGACGCTTCCAACATGCTTAAACCCATGCTCGCGCGCGGTGAACTCCGGTTGGTGGGCGCCACCACTCTTGATGAATACCGCGAGAACATTGAAAAGGACGCAGCCCTGGAGCGTCGCTTCCAGCAGGTGTTCGTCGGCGAGCCCAGCGTTGAAGACACCATCGCAATCTTGCGCGGCCTAGCCGAGCGCTATGAAGCCCACCACAAAGTCACCATTGCTGATGCTGCGCTGGTAGCGGCGGCCACCCTGTCCGACCGCTACATCACTGGCCGGCGCCTGCCCGATAAGGCAATCGACCTGGTTGATGAGGCAGCCTCGCGCCTGCGGATGGAAATCGACTCTTCCCCCATAGAAATCGACGAACTGACCCGCGCGGTCAATCGGTTGAAGATGGAAGAACTCGCCCTCGAAAACGAGGAAGACGCGGCATCGAAAGAGCGCTTATCAGCGCTGCGCACAGAACTTGCCGACCAGGAAGAAAAACTCGCTGCACTCGAGTTGCGATGGGAACAAGAACGCGGCGCCCGTAACCTCGTGGGTGACCTGAAGGAAAAACTTTCCTCGCTTGAAGACCAGCGTATTCGGGCCGAACGTGAGGGAGAACTTGAAGTTGCCTCGCGCTTAAAATACGGCGAAATCCCCGAGTTGCAGCGCGAAATTGCTGCGGCCGAAGAAACCGCGACCCGGGCCGAATCGGATCCGACTGCCGCGATGGTGCCGGAAAACGTGGGCCCCAACGACATTGCTGATGTGGTTTCAATGTGGACTGGGATTCCCACCGGGCGCCTGCTTGAGGGGGAAACGGAAAAACTGCTGCGGATGGAAGAGGTCATTGGCAACCGCCTGATTGGCCAGAAAACCGCCGTGGCGAGCGTCTCCGATGCGGTGCGCCGCGCCCGCTCAGGCGTAGCCGACCCGGACCGCCCCACCGGCTCGTTCCTCTTCCTGGGCCCCACCGGTGTGGGTAAGACCGAGCTCGCCAAATCGCTGGCGGAGTTCCTCTTTGATGACGAGCGCGCCATGGTGCGCATCGACATGTCCGAATACGCCGAGCGGCACTCTGTTGCCCGGCTGATAGGCGCCCCTCCCGGTTACGTGGGTTATGAGGAAGGTGGGCAGCTTACGGAGGCCGTGCGACGCCGTCCTTACTCAGTAATCTTGCTCGACGAAGTCGAAAAAGCCCACCCGGAAGTCTTCGACATCCTGCTGCAGGTGCTCGATGACGGGCGCCTGACCGACGGGCAGGGGCGCACGGTTGATTTTCGTCAGACGCTGCTGATTTTGACGTCGAACTTAGGCTCGCAGTTCCTGGTCGACCCCACCACCGAACCGACTGAGCAGCATGAGCAGGTTATGACGGCGGTGCGCGCGGCGTTCAAGCCGGAATTTCTCAACCGGCTGGATGACATTGTCATTTTCGACGCGCTTTCGCTGCCGGAATTGGGCGAAATTGTGAACTTGCAAGTGGCGCAGTTCGCCCAGCGGCTGGAAGACCGTCGCCTCACGCTCGAGGTCACCGACGCCGCCCGCGAATGGCTCGCGCTGGAAGGATTCGACCCCATTTACGGTGCCCGCCCGCTTCGCCGCCTGGTGCAGCGTGAAATTGGGGACCGCCTGGCTCGAGCGCTACTTTCGGGCGAAATTAAGGACGGCGACACGGTCCTTGTCGAGAAATCCGCGGCTGAGGGCGGGGGTTTAGAACTGAGTTCGCAAAACTAGGGAACCAGTTCTAGATCTCTTGCGTATAGGGACCCCTGCATCTTTCCGGATGCGGGGGTCACCAGGCAGTGCACGCTGCGATCATCAGCCAAACTCCAGTCTTCTTCACTGGGAATGGCAGCGAAGATCTTGAAGTTTTCTAGTCCGTGTTCTTCGAGTTGGGCCACGGTGCCGGCGCTGCGGTTCAGGCAGCGGGCAGCCACTTCTTTGGTGCCGCCGGAACTAGATC
>JAJYRW010000324.1 GCA_021793895.1 Actinomycetes bacterium | reverse complement strand
ATAAGCGCGGGGATGACCCGGACGAGGTCACACTGGGAATCGCGTGGAACGCGGTGCGTCGCATCGATATCGGGCCCGCACAGTGCCCGGATCCCAATTGCGAGGCCGAGCACGGGATGACCGGAAACAGCAGCCCGGACGATATTTTGCTGCGAATTGCAGCCGATGCCGAAGGAGTCGCCGCGGTGCGCAACGCTATTTCATTTGGCCAGCGCGTCTCCCACGCTACGCGCGCGGCCCTTCCGGCCTATGCCGCTGCTGCCAGCAATCGGGAACGCGCTTAGAAAATGCCCGCTCGCTCTTTGCCACCCGTCCCCAATTACGACGGAAAAACGCTGGCCGGTGTTCTTCCTGCGCTCGCAGACAGCCTGGGGGTTCACATCCCGGCGCGTCCGAGTGTGGGTATTGGCGGTCTCGGGCAGGCCGGGGCGGGCGCGCTGGTAGATCCATCGGCTCGCTCGGGAACCGAATACCGAAAACTTTTGGACCTTCCGACCGCCCAAAAAGTCGTTGTGGTGCTTATTGACGGGCTGGGATGGCAGCTCCTTGCCGAGCGGGGCGGCCACGCACCGTTCTTGCGGTCGCTGATGGAGCAGGGCCAGATAATTTCAGCCGGTTTTCCCACCACAACGGTGACCTCAATGGCGATGTTTGGGGTGGGGAAAGCACCCGGAGCCAGCAAAATCGCCGGGTACAGCCTGCGCAGCCCCACCAGCGGCAAACTCGTCAACCTGCTTAATTGGCGCGGGGAACCCAATCCGGCCTCCTGGCAGCCCCACCCCACAGTTTTTGAAAAACTCATCGCCGCCGATGTGCCCGTACTGCGAACGGGAGCGCCGCATTTTGCGGACTCCGGATTGACGCAGGTCGCACTGCGGGGCGGGGACTTCGCCGGTTTTAGCAAGTTTCCTCAAGGCGTTGATCTCACCCTGGAGCGGCTGCGCGCCATCGACGGGGGACTGGTCTACCTGTACTGGTGGGAAATTGACCGCATTGGCCACCACGCCGGTTGGAAGTCCATGCAGTGGGCCGATGAACTGACTGCCCTTGACGGCGAAATACGCCGGCTCGTGGAGAGTCTGCCCGCTGGCACGCTGCTGGCCCTTACCGCCGACCACGGAATGGTTGATGTTCCCCTTGGGGCTCGGCGCGATCTGGCGTCGGACGCGGCGCTGCGCCAAGATGTGGAGCTCATGGGCGGCGAGCCGCGCATGGCCCATCTTTACTGCCGGCCGGGCACGGCGGCAGCGGTGGCGGAGCGGTGGCGCAACGAATTGGGAGACAGCGCGTGGGTTTTGACGCAGCAAGAGGCTATTAACTTGGGGCTCTTCGGAGTCGTCGAAGAAAGAACCCTAGACGTGCTCGGTGACGTGATCGTTGCCATGCGGGATGCAACAGCGGTCGTTGACTCGCGGGTCATGCCGCCGCACTCGCTCAAACTTATTGGCCTGCACGGGTCTGCCACAGCAGCAGAAACTGAAATCCCGCTGCTGACCTATCAGGCGTGATGGGGTAAATATTTAGCCGCTGATAGGGGAGGCGTTAGTCCGTGCGCTGTTAGTCCGTGCGCGCGCCGAAGACAATCTCATCCCAGCTGGGAACAGAAGCGCGCCGCGCGCTGCGCCGCGTGGGTCGGGGCTTGTCCGTTTCGGGTTTGGGAGCATCCGCGCGATCAGATTGTCCCTCCACCTTATCGGCACTAGCAGCCCTTTCGGGGGCGGGTTGGGCCTCAACATCGGCTATTTCGTCCGCGATCGCGGCTGTTTGCGCATCTTCGCCGTCCAAGCCCCCATCGGCACCGGGGGTCGACTCCGGTAGTTGAAGCACCTCAGCATCAACGGCCAAATCCGGACGCGAGGCCGGAGGGTGGGCTGCCGGGATCTCCCCGCGCAGTTCGAAGGGATCGTCTTCGTCCTCACCCAAAATTGGTTGGCGTCGCCCGCGCCGTGAACTAAGTTCATCAAGCAAATCTTGTTGGCGTGCGAATACGTCATCGGGCTGCGGCTCGGAATCAGGGGTAAGTAGGCTGGCGGGAAGGTCTTTGCCTGCCCCAATGACGCCACCGTCAGAGTCGACGTCGTAGACCAGGTCGCGCACCGGGCTGAGCCGACTTGGGATGGGCTCGTCTCGAGGCTCCTCGGTTTCGGTAAGCCAGCGTGCCTCATCGTCCAGCGCCGAAAGCTGCCGGCTGCGCGGCTCAAAAGACCACGTCGCACTGCGCTCACGTTCCCCAGCTGTGAACTGCATTTCGACCGTCCACGGCGCGCCGGAAATTCGGTACGCCGTCCATTCAATTTCGATCGCCGGCACACCGCGGGCTGCCAGTCGATCGACAGTGATTTCCCCAAGCAGTGGAGCTTCAGAATCTCGCGAAATCGGGGCCATTTGGGCCTGTTCAATAACGTAGTTACGCTCCGCGATAATCGGCCCCTCGTAGCGGCGAATCGTGTCTAAATCGGTGCCGGTGAGCTCGGCTAAATCTTCCGGATCTTCCCCCGCGCGAATCCGTGCCTGGATTTCACGGGGCGCCAGTTGCGCTGCCGGCGCTTCCGATTCATCGTCATCGCCCATTTCCGGCTGCGGAGCGGGCACGACAGTGGTGTGCGAGCGGCGCACCAGTCGACGCAATTCACCATCGACGGGCACCCTAAAGCGCTGGCCGGACGCGTCGATGAGCAAGTTTTGTTCCGTCTCATCTAGACCGATGACTTGCGCCACTTCCGGTTGGGGAGTGTCCGCATTGAAGTCTTTATCAGGCTGTGCGTCTGTGGTGTCCATCTACGAC
>JAJYRW010000323.1 GCA_021793895.1 Actinomycetes bacterium | reverse complement strand
CGAGCCCCAAAGCTAGTGCAATGAAGTAGTAAGCAATCTCGGCTTGGGTAATGGCATCGGAGCGCAGTCGAATGATGGACAGGATTCCGAACAATCCCAGGCCCAGCCCCAGGCCGGCTTCGCTGTGCGCCAGGAGCGCCGTGACCGCCAGCACGCCAAAGTTCAGTGCTAGATAAGACAGCGCCAAGTCTCGACGATGATGCCGGCGGAAATACAGTCCAAATACCAGCGTCAGGATTGCCACTGTGTTAGCAACTAGGGCTACCCATAGATTCATCATTTTCATCGCCTCCGTAGTCTTTAAAGTGACGTTCCTCGCCACCAACTAGCAACTACGATGCCGAGCGAAAATAAGAACTTGATGAATCTCAGGTTAGAAACTTCTCATGAACTTTTAGATTGGTGCCCGGGGCCGGAACTGATCCGTGATGAGGCCGGACCTGATCCGTGATTTTCGCGCCAGTTCGCCCCTAGGGCCGCAGCCGATAACCCATGCCGCGAACGGTCTCAATGCGGTCGGCGCCCAACTTTTGGCGCAGGTAGCGCACGTAGACGTCCACGACATTAGAGCCGGGATCAAAATCAAAACCCCACACCTGGGAGAGCAGTTGTTCACGAGAAAGCACCTGATCGGGGTGGCGCAATAAAACTTCGGCGAGCGCGAATTCCCGCGCACTTAGGTCATGACTCTTGCCCTCGGCCGTGATGCGCCGCGTGCGCAGGTCTAGTTCAATTCCATTTGCTACAACCGTGGTGGCTTCATTGCCCGGTTCGCTGTGCAATCTAAGGCGCACTCGCGCTAGTAGTTCGTCGAATGAGAACGGTTTGGGTACGTAGTCATCCGCCCCGCCCGATAAGCCCGTGACCTTATCGGAGACGGAGTCCCGGGCTGTGAGCATAATTATCGGCAGTTTTATGTTGTCGCTGCGGAGTCGGCGCAGCACTGTGAAGCCATCTATTTCCGGCAGCCCCACGTCAAGAATCAGCAGGTCATATTCGCCGTACCGGGCGTGCTCATAGGCGCTTTGCCCATCGGAGACGATCGTGGTCACAAACCCGTTTGCGCGCAGGCCCTTTTGGACGAAGGACGCGATATTTTCTTCGTCTTCCGCGATCAAAATCCGGCTCATGGCCTAACTTTCTCCTGGTGGGATGTACATGTTCACTTCTTCGGCCGGGTCAAGTGGGGAGTCCCCGACAAACTGCGCGGGAATGTCCAATAGGAATTGCGCGCCGTGCCCCGGCTCACTGCGCACTTCCACATCGCCCCCGTGGGCGCGGGCGATGGAGCGAACGATCGGCAGGCCCAACCCGGCGCCTTCGCCCCGCCGGCGTTGCCCGCGTTGAAAACGCTCAAAAATCGTTGACACCTCTGCCGGGTCGATCCCCCGACCCGTGTCTGAAACCCACAGCAATACTCGGTCTTCCTGCACGCGGGATCCGATTGCTATCGAGTCCCCCTCTTCCGTATAGCGCACGGCATTGGCTGCCAGTTGCATGAGCGCCTGGGTGAGCCGCTGCGCATCTGCTTCAACTGTCGCTTCGGCAACCTCAGCTATGGACCACTTCCGCTCCCCCAGGACCCGCGCATGATCAAAAATATCTACGGTGAGGTCGGTGAGATTAACCGGCTCGAGCTGGATGAAATCGGACTGTTCGGCTCGCGCCAGCAGCAGCAGTTCCTCAACAATGCGCTGCATCCGCGCCAGCTCATTAGTCACCAATTCCATGGTGTGCGCCCGTTCGGCCTCGTCATCGCCCATGAGTTCCAAATGCCCGCGAATCACGGTGATGGGCGTGCGCAATTCATGACCGGCGTCGTCGACGAAGCGCCGTTGGGAGGCAAACGCGGCCTCGAGGCGATCGAGCATGTGGTTAAACGTGGCCGCGAGATCAGCTACGTCATCTCTTCCGCGCACATCGATGCGCCGCGTCAGGTCCGTTTCACTAATGCGCTCCGCCGTGGAGCGCACCTGGCGGATCGGCATTAATACGCGGCCAGCAACCAACCACCCCGCCAGCGCCGCCAGCGCCAATGCCCCAATCGATACAAAGGCAAAAAGGCGCACTGCTTCAAATAGCGGGTCAGCCAGTTCATCTTCGAAAATCACCACTACCAGCTGACCCCGCTGGGTGTCTCCCTTCACCTCCAGCGGGGTCACCGAGTACTGAATCGTTCCCACCTCGGGCCGGTGCAGGGTCCCGTTTACCGCCTGGTCAAGCGCGCTTACCCGGGTGACGAACTCCTCATCCAAATCGAGCCGCACCGGGAGCGCACCGGGAAGGCGGCGGTGCGTGGCGCCGTCCACAATTGTGAACATGGTTTCGCTGCGGGCCGGCACGATGCTTTGTAAGAACTTCATCAAAATGCCCGGCACGGTGCCATCAGCCGCTGCGGTTTCGGACCTGGCGAAACTGCGGAAGTTTTCTGTCAACACGTCGCGCCGCTCCTCGGCCATGTCATCGGCGCGCAGAGAGACTACCTGCCAAGTCATCACAATTGCGCCGCCCAGCGCGAGGACTACCAACAGGAGCATCCATCCCACGATGCGGCTGCGGGCGCTGAACTTTGCGCGTTTGTGATTGGCCATCATTACTCATAGTAGGGCGCGGGCTAGTTAGAGCAGGATTTGTGAGGCGATGAAGAAGTAGACCAGGACGCCGACACCATCACAGATGCTTGTGATGAGTGGGGCGGAGGCGCTGGCCGGGTCCATGTTGAGTTTGGTGAGCAAGAACGGCAGAGACATTCCGATCAGGCAGCCGACCGCCACGATCGCAAAGATCGG
>JAJYRW010000322.1 GCA_021793895.1 Actinomycetes bacterium | reverse complement strand
GATCTACCGCCACTTGGCCGCCGGCCACCAGGTATGGCTAATCACCGCAACGCCGACCGAGGTCGGAGAACTGATCGCGCGACGCCTGGGAGCCACCGGGGTGCTTGCAACGGTGGCCGAACAAAAAAATGGCTTCTACACCGGCCATCTCATTGGCGACATGATGCATGGCGACGTTAAAGCCGCAGCGGTTCGCGATTTGGCGAACCGCGAAAATCTTGATCTGGACGCCTCATTCGCCTACGGCGATTCGATCAATGACGTGCACCTACTGGATATTGTCGGCAATCCAGCACCGATAAACCCCGATCCACGGCTGCGACTACATGCACGAAACGTGGGGTGGCCAGTTCGCGATTTTCGCAAGCGTCGTCCCGCCGCCCGAAAGTCTCTGCATGCGGCCTATGGCGCCGGCGCATTATGGGCGTTCATGGTCGCAAACCGCGCGGTGCGCCGCTGGTTAAGCGGAAAATTCGGGCGCTAACGCGGGCACACTTTGTCTAATCGCTAACGCGGGCACGCTTCGCCCCATTGCTAACTCGGACGCGTTTTAGCCCGGTGCAACCAGACTTGCGCCGACTGCAAACCATGCTGCACAGGCGTGCGGAAAACTGAGCGGCTCAGGCAGGCGTGCAGCCAGACTTTCACACAGTGCAAACATGCTGCACAGCTACAAAAATGCGAAGCGACAAAAGCGGCCAGCCTCCGCGCGCAACTAGGTGTAGCCAGCCTCCGCGAGCGGCACATTATGCCGACGCGGTAAGCAGCTACTTATTTCGGCGCTGGTGGCGCGTGCGGCGCAGCATCTTGCGGTGTTTCTTCTTGGCCATGCGCTTACGACGCTTCTTAACTACTGATCCCATAACTGCCACCTCGTTTTCATCAGTTGGGTGAAAACACCCATCAATCGGGTACAGCAACCGCTAGTGCGGCACGGTCAGCAAAGAATAGCCGAAAATTGAAAAGTTCAGTTCGCAGCCTGGGCGTCGTCTTCGAAGTCCTGGGCGGTGAAACTTTGTTCTACTAGCGCATCGACTGCGGACTGCGGGACGCGAAATGATCGCCCCACGCGCATCGCTGGTAACTCCCCCGAATGGACTAACCGATACACCGTCATTCGCGAGAGCCGCAGTGTTTCTGCGACCTCCGCCACGGTGAGGAACTGCGCGCGCGAATCATCGCGTTGCGGCTCCGTGCTCGCCATCTCATCCCCGCTCAGTCAATTCGACGCGACTTGGAGACATTTCGCGTCGAAGCCAATACGAACTGTAAAACTAGATCGCCACTCTACGTGAGGATACAACGTCACTCTAGTGGCAAATGTGACAGAAGTGAAAGGGGTCAATCAAAATACGGGTCCAGTCCGTGCAGCGGAAAGACGGCTTTGCGCGTTGCCATGATTGCCCGATCAACTTCATCGGCCGGGTCGTACCCCACCTCCCAGCTCTTCCACCACACATCGGCGTCATCGCCCATCGCGGCTTTGGGGTGTCGTCCCAGTCGATGCGATACGTAATCGCGCCACCCATCTGGAATAGGAACCCCCAGGCCTACCGGCTGATGCGCCGCCACACCGAGCAGGTGTGACCAAGCCCGCGGGACAACGTCCACAATTTCATATCCCCCGCCGCCCAGTGCCAGCCAGCGGCTCGAAGAAAGCTCATGCGCAAGCCGGTGGATACTGCTCATCGCCTCGCGCATGCCATCAACCGACAGCGCCAAATGCGTGAGCGGATCTTCCCAATGCCCATCGACGCCGTGTTGGGAGACAATGAATTCTGGTTCGAACACCCGCAGGACCGGGTCAACGACCGAGTGAACGGCGCGCAGCCATTTGCCGTCTCGAATTCCGCCCGGGAGCGCGACGTTGATGGCCATGCCCTCAGCGTCAGGTCCTCCAAGATCCACGGGGTGTCCGGTGCCGGGAAACAGGCTCAGGGGTGATTCGTGTACCGAGATGGTCATGACGCGTGGGTCATTCCAAAAAGCCTTTTCGACGCCGTCACCGTGGTGGGCATCGAAATCGGCGTAGGCGATTCGCTTGGCGCCCAGTTCCAATAGCCGCGCGATTGCGACCGCCGCGTCGTTATAGACGCAAAAACCGCCCGCGGTGTCCGGCATTGCGTGGTGCATGCCGCCCGCGATGTTGACTCCGTGGGAGATCTCACCGCGCCAGATGGCTTCGGCGGCTTGCACACTGCCGGCGGTGATTCGCGCCGCGGCCTGGTGAATTTGACGAAAAACGGGTACGTCTTCAGTGCCGAGGCCAAATTCCAGATTCGACTCTCCGCTGCGGCCCGCTTCTTGTACCGCGGCAATGTACTCGGAAGTGTGTACCAGCCCAAGTAGTTCATCGCTGGCAACTTCCGGTGACGAAACTTGCACTTCTTCCAGGCCGAGTAAACCCAGGTCCCGCGCCAATCGAACGGTCAATTCCAGGCGCAGCGGCGACATGGGATGTTGGGGCCCAAAGTTGTACCGCGTGAGGTCATCTGACCACATAAACTGCACCAGCGAACTCATTGTTCCACGCTATCGCGCACCGGCGCGGGGTGCTTTACAGGGAGCGGTGCCCGCGGTGGGCGCTTAGGCGGGCCGGCACCCCGCGGTCCCGGGCACCTACAAAGAGCGCGCCAAGTACCGGTACACAGAGCGCGCCAAGTACCGGCACCTGCCAAATCCGAGTAGAGTTCCGCGGGAAGATCTAGACCTTGCGGAGGGCAATATGGGGCTGACCCTGCCCCGGCCGTTTCTGGCCGCTCGTGACTACGTCGACTACATCGCGCGGCGTGC
>JAJYRW010000321.1 GCA_021793895.1 Actinomycetes bacterium | reverse complement strand
TGCGCCCCGACCCCTCCCCCGCCGCTAACTCGGCGCCCCACGCGGCGGCATCGAGAGTTTTGGTGAAGTAGACGTGGTTGGAAACACGACCCTTCTCAAAATTGGATTTTTGCC
Source organism: Actinomycetes bacterium (assembly GCA_021793895.1). Next base: position 2,691 of record JAJYRW010000321.1, on the reverse strand, counting down.
CTGGTTCGAGGACCGTGCCCGGTACGAGGTCCGCCTTCGTGCCGTGGAGGTAGGCGCCCGAATGATGGGCTTCGAAAGGGACCGGCGGGCGAGCCATGTGATCTCCTTTGCAGGTGCTGGGGGCACGTGGTTACGGCAACTTATTGACTCTAACCCCGCCACCTCCTACGAGGACAGAGTCATCTTTAGCAAAGTGCGACAACCCGAACCCCAAGTCAGAATAGATAGAAGCGCCAAAAGGCCGATACAAAAGCAGCAGTCCTGGCTTACCTCATTGAGGAGGAAAACAAATGGGACGCATAGTCGTAACAGAATTCATCTCAATTGACGGCGTAGTAGAAGCCCCGGGCGGTGAAGACTTTCGCTATCCCGGCTGGAGTTTCAGCGTCGATCGCGGCCCTGAAGGCGACCAGTTCAAATTGGCAGAAGCCCAGGCCGCTGATGCTCTTTTGATGGGCCGCAAAACCTATGAAAGTTTCGCCGCCGCCTGGCCTGACCGCGAGGGCGAGTTCGCACATAAATACAACTTCATGCCCAAATACGTGGCCTCTACCACCCTGAGCGATCCCAGTTGGCAAAACACCAAAGTGCTCACCAACGATCTACCCACCGAAATTGGTCGACTCAAACAGGAGTATGAGGGCGAAATTTCGGTATCGGGCAGTATCCAGTTGGTGCAGTGGCTCCTTGCGGCCGATCTCGTTGATGAAATTCACCTCATGACGATCCCGGTTATTCTCGGGCACGGCCGAAAACTGTGGGCTGAGACGCCGGACATGACGCGGTGGTCCCTGGCCGCCGCTCAGCCCGTCGGGGACGGGGTGCTCATCACCAGTTATCAGCGGGCCGTTTAGTCTTTCGCACGTCCTCCGCCTGCTACCCACGTACGCCCCGCCAGAGCGCAACCCACTGATCGGGCTTGATATCGCGCGGCAAGGCGCCTACGCCAAGATCCAACTCAGCAATGAGGCGCCGCGCCGCCTTCCGACGCATGCCGGTCGCATTTTCCAATATCCTGCCGAGATCACCGCCCCGTCCGGTGAATATTTTTCGCACGAACTGCTCGTAGGGGCGCCGCGCGGCAGCATCCACCAGTGGCGATTTCCGGCGGTTGATTGCTAGGACGCCGCCGTCAACGGCCGGTCGGGGTGAGAAACCCCAGGCGGGCACCCGCCCCGCGAGTTCAAACTCAAACCACGGCGCTGCCTGTGCGGTCATCATCGTTCCGCCGCCCACGCTGGCCCGCTTTTTTGCCACCTCCCACTGCGTCATCACGATTGCGGTTTGCCATCTGTGTGCTTTAAGCAATTTCCGCAAAATTGGGGTTGTCAGGTGGAATGGCAGATTCCCGACGATGTTTGGGGCATCGAGCCTACTGGCGAGGACATCAGCGCATCGCACCCGTATCTGGGGGAATTCTCGCCGCAAGGTTGCAACGCGGCGCTCATCAATCTCAATCGCAGATACTGGCCGCTGCAATCGCACCAGAACTCGGGTAAGCGCGCCATCGCCGGGTCCGATCTCCAATATCGGACCCGAAGTGCGCGCCACGAGCCGCGCGATCAATTTGAGGGTCGGTTTGTGGTGCAGAAAGTTTTGGCCCAACTCGTGTGGGCCACCATGTTTTGAACGTGGCATAACAGCTCTCCGGGGTAAAAGTAGGGAGCGCCTCGAAGGCGTGCGGAACTTATAAGAAGTTGGCAGATTAGGTCAGTTACCGCCCCGAGGCACTTAGGACTCTCGGAGAAGACGGCACGCTGCGAAACGCGAAAACGCTGGCGCCGTCAGGCGCGGCGGTCGCGGAACAGCAACGTGGGCGCCCAAAATGCGCTCTTGATGTATGCCATGGCGTCTACTTTAACTTGCGGGCCCGCGGTTTGTCAATGCCTTCTGAGGCCCGAGAACCGCAGTTGCTGGACGACTTCTTGCGCTATTGCCCGCGGATTTGGTGGCAGCGGGAGCGCCCCGTTGAGCCAAATGCTCACCAAGCCGTGGACGAGGGAAAAAGCCGCGTACGCGGCAGCGGGGCCGCCATTGCGAGCAGGGTCGCCATTGGCACCGGGATCACCATTAGCAGCAGCATCACCCTTAGCAGCGAGGTCGCCATTCCCGGGCACAGCGCCCGCCAATAATTCCCACGCGCGGCCCCGAGCAACTCGCAGTTCATTTTGCGATTCATCCAACAGTCTCGGCTGCCACATCACCGCATAGTGGCCGGGATGATCCAGACCCCACATCACATATGCCACACCCATTTCATAGATGTCGCCGCCCTGCGCATCGAGCGCCTGGCACAGCGAGGTAAACCCCGCCGCCGCCAAGGCAGTTAAAAGCCCCTGTCGCGTACCGAAGTGGTGCACGGGCGCCGAATGGGAGACGCCCACGCGGCGGGCAAGTTCACGCAAACTGATTGCGCCGGGATCAACTTCTTGTGCCATTTCCGCAGCGTGGGCAAGAAGCTCGGCGGGCAAATTGCCGTGGTGATATTTCGTCACACCCCCACCATATCTAGACACTGGAAAGTTTCGCCACTACGATGGAACTTGCCACTGTCTAGATTAGGGTGCATCATGGTCCTCCTTCTCCCCCTTATAGTCACTACCGGCGCGACGCGATTCCTCGCCCGCCAACTCGTGCGGCGCGGATTTGCCCGCGCCGCCCCCTGGGACTCCTGGCGCGCCGCGGCCGCTC
>JAJYRW010000320.1 GCA_021793895.1 Actinomycetes bacterium | reverse complement strand
CGGGCAGCGTAGAAATCTCACCGCGGGCCATGAGGTTGACGTCGTTATCAACCAGGACTGGCCGATCAAAGGCCGCCGAGATGCGCTGGCGCAGGTCATAGCCAAACCAAGTAGGCAAGGCGGAAGCGTCAATTACCTGACCCGTATGACGGTCCACACCGACCGGGACACCAACGCCCACTCCGGCTAGTTCAGCAGACCTTCCGGTGGACTCCAGCAACTCGATGCTGGCAGCCAGGACCTCATCGAGCAGTGTTTCTGGGCCATTTTGCGCCGAAACTTCCATGAGGCGATCTTCGATTAATTCACCGGCCAGGTTGCAAACTGCCAGGCGAGCATGAGTTGTGCCAATGTCGATCGCAAGAACTACGCGGGCATTGGCGTTGAATGCAAAGCGGATTGCGGGGCGCCCGCCGGTAGACGGGGCCTCTCCCACCCGCTTGACCAGACCCGCGGCGACCAGTTGGTCCAGTTTGAACCGGATCGTGGTGCGAGATTGACCGGTACTGTCAACAAGATCCGCACGCGTGCACGGTTCGCCGTCAAGTAGTAACTGTAAAAGGTCTCCAGCGCGACGCATGCCAGGGTCAGCGGTGACCGGACTCGGATTGTTTCTCACAGCCATAGTGAACCAGAAATTTCCTTCAGCGTGGGTACGGCAGTAATTTATGGGAGTTTCTAAAACACTTCCAGCCTGCCGCCACCCGGCGCGTATGTCGGCGTAGACTCTAAAACTATGTCAGCAATCAGTCCCGATGAGGTAAGACAACTCGCCAATGTGGCGGAAATTGACGTCAGCGACGCCGAAGTTAGCGAACTGACGGATCAGTTAACAACGGCCATTACGGCGATTTCTCAGGTGCGCGAAGTAGCCGAAAAAGCCGGCGATGTTCCCCAGATGAGCCATCCGGGTTCGCAGATCAATAATCTGCGTCCCGATGAGGTCGCTCCATCGCTTTCTACCCAAGAGGCGCTCGCCGGAGCACCGGCGGTTGAAGACGAGCGCTTTGCCGTACCACAGATTATGGGAGAAGAACCGTGAGCAAATCCGCTCAACTCATTGGACTTAGTGCCGCACAACTATCCGAAAAGCTCCAGACGGGCGAGATTTCAGCCGTTGAGGCAACTCAGGCCCATATTGACCGCATCGCTGACGTTGATGAAGCGGTCCACGCGTTCTTAACGGGCACATCCGACCAGGCGCTGCAAACTGCCAGCGAAGTCGATCGCCAGCGCGCAGCCGGGGAAGACCTCCATGCCCTGGCAGGCGTTCCCATTGCGCTGAAAGACAACATTGTCACTAAGGGCATTACAACCACGTGCGCCTCGCGCATGCTGGCCGACTGGAACCCGGTCTATAGCGCCACGGTGGCCCAGCGGATTGCCGATGCCGGTTTGCCACTGCTTGGCAAGACCAATATGGACGAGTTCGCAATGGGCTCCACAACTGAAACCTCAGCATTTGGCCCCACCCATAACCCGTGGGATCTCAATTGCCACCCCGGCGGCTCCGGAGGCGGATCAGCAGCAGCCCTGGCCGCATACAGCACCCCCCTTGCGCTTGGCTCAGATACGGGCGGCTCCATCCGCCAGCCCGGAGCAGTTACCGGAACGGTGGGCGTAAAACCCACCTACGGTTCGGTATCGCGCTACGGAGTGATCGCGCTGGCCTCCTCACTAGACCAGGTCGGCCCGGCCGCCCGCACCGTTTTGGACGCCGCGCTTTTGCACGAACTGATTGCCGGATACGACCCGCGCGACAACACGTCCCTAAACGCGCCGGTGGCGCCCGTTGTGGCCGCCGCGCGCGAGGGCGCTACCGGTGACCTGCGCGGGGTACGTATCGGCGTAATTACGGAACTGGCGGGGGAGGGCTATCAGGAAGACGTGCGCCTGCGCTTTGCCGAAAACCTCGATGCGCTGCGCCAAACCGGCGCTGAAGTTGTTGAGGTCTCCTGCCCGAATATTGAGCACGCCCTTGCGGCTTATGACGTGTTAAATGCCGCCGAGGCATCTTCCAACCTGGCGCGCTTTGACGGCATGCGTTTTGGGCAGCGGGTCGAACCCAGCGATGGCCGACCGGTAACAGTTGACACTGTCATGTCAGCCAGCCGCGGCGCGGGCTTTGGCCTGGAAGTAAAGCGGCGGATATTGCTGGGAATTTACGCGCTCTCCGGAGAAAACTATGAGACCGTCTTCGCTAACGCGCAGCGGGTGCGCTCGGTAGTGACCGAAGAGCTCCTTGCGGCGTTTAAGGCCGTTGACGTTCTGGTTTCCCCCACCTCGCCCGCTCCGGCCGGTCCACTGGGTGATGGAAAAGAAAACCCCGAAGCGCTCCTGCACAGTGACGTGGGCACCATCGCGGCCAACCTGGCGGGCACGCCAGCCATGTCGGTCCCGGCGGGATTAAGCGAAAATAATCTGCCCGTGGGGCTGCAAATTATTGCCCCGCAGCGCGCGGATGACCGCATGTACCGCGTGGGCGCGGCTTTAGAAACTGCTTTGCAAGAACGCTGGGGCGCGCCGCTGCTGGCGCAGGCACCGGCGCTGGGTCAAATGAAGGTGGAGGTCTCCAAGTGACTGCCGCAACTGAAGAACTCGTTGATTTTGATGAGGCCGTTGCCAAATACGACGTAGTTATGGGTATTGAAGTTCACGTTGAACTCAATACGAAAACTAAGATGTTTTGCGGCTGCGCCACCACTTTTGGCAATACGCCAAATTCCCAGGTGTGCCCCATTTGTCTGGCCCTGCCCGGTTCGCTGCCGGCGGTCAACGAAAAGGCTGTGGCATCGGCAATTCGCTTAG
>JAJYRW010000319.1 GCA_021793895.1 Actinomycetes bacterium | reverse complement strand
CGACGGCGACGAACCCGGCGACGGCGAAGACGACGGCGAAGAGCCCGAAGATGGCGAAGACGAGGGCGATGACGGCGACGACGGCTCCGAAAATGACGATGGTCAAGAGGACGACGATGACGCTGCGGTGTGGGAACCTCAACTCGCCCTTCTCGATGCAGATGGCAATGAATTAGGAAACGATGACGTTGTCGCCGGTGACACCATTACGGTTCAGGGCACCGATTTTGATCCTGAGGCGAATGTGGGGGGACGCGGAGTACCAATTCCGAACCACCTACCGCAGGGATACTACGTCGTATTTGGCAAGTTCTCACCAGATTGGAAACCCTCGGAAGGAGCTGCCAGCAGCGCTCGGGAAGTGGGAGACCAGGGCTGGGTGCTGCATGAAGACGTACTAGATGAAGTCCCTGACATGTTCCAAGGCGCGATTCGTGACCAATGGGTTCCGTTAACCGACACGGGTGAATTTGAAGCGACACTCGAAGCAGAAGACCTCGAAGACGGTCCGGCTGACGGCGTCTACGGTGTCTACATTTATCCCGCGGGCGGTGTAGATAATGCCGATTTCGAATTAGCACAGCCGGTTAACTACACGCCTGAATCGCAGTCAGAAGATCCGCCGGGCGATGAGGATGATGATCCCGCTCCGGAGCCGGAAGATAAGTGCCTTGCGGTGACCGACGGTGACTTCACGTGGGGAATCCACGATGGGTTTGTGGACTACATAACGGGCAATATCGCCAACGGATCCATTTCTACTAGCGGCGTACGCGAAACCGCATCGGGCTACGCGTTTAAGTACGGCAGCGGAAATTTCGATTCCGATGACGATACAGGCGTGGTGAAGTTCACCGGGTCAGTGCGCTTCAAGGGCCACGGCGGTCAACTAGATGTGAAGCTTGGGAACCCCGAGTTCCACATCAATAAAAAGCAGGCCACCATCTTGTTAGATGTAACGACCAACGGGAAACTAGACAAAAAGGTTCCGTTCGCGATCGTCGACCTGAAGAACGCCAAGACAACCGCGACGAGTTTCGCAGTTAATAAAGCGAGCGCCGTCCTAACCGATCAAGGCTCGGATGCGATGCAGGGCTTCTATGAGCCCGGCGAAGAAGTCGCTCCCGTAACCGCCACATTAACGCTGGGCGGCGCCGGCGACTGCGGCGATGACGTGGTCAGCGGTCAAAAACCCAAGGGCAACGGCGGCACCGGCGGCGGGCAGCCCAGCAAGGGGAGCACTCCAAACGTGAACCTAGTAGGCAAGAATCGCCAAACCCAAACTGAAGATGTTGCGATGTGCCGCAGCATCCAGGGCGCCTCCCTTAGCTGGGGAGTGAAGAAGTCCTTCACAGACTATGTAACCGGCCCCATCGCCAATGGCTCCATCGAGCGGGCCAATGGCGTAAGCGGTAGCTTCAACTGGCCGGGGCGCACTGCGAACTTCGACCCGGATGCCGGAACAGGCGAACTATCGTTTGGTGGCACGGTCACGTTCTCCGGACACGATGGTGCCTTGAACATGCGGATTTCGAACCCGCGCGTTGTGATCGACAACGACAGCCAGGCGCGTCTGTATGCCGATGTGCGCTCCACTAATCCGGCGGGCAAGGTAACCGTTGACGCGGGCGGCGTGCATTTGGCGAACTTGAATGTTTCGGGCAAGAAATCAGTTTCTGGCGACACGATTACGTTCAATTCGGTGCCCGCGACGCTCACTTCTGCGGGTGTGCCAGCGTTTGCCGAGTTTTACGAAGCCGGCAGCGCACTTGATGCACTGAGCTTGACAGTGACGCTGGGGCCAGAAGTTCCCTGCGACTCGCTCGATAGCGGAACCGATTCCCTTCCCCGCACCGGTGGGGACTTGGAGTTGGCCGCGGCCGGCGCCGCGTTCCTGCTCCTGGGAGTGGCCGCTCTTGGGGTACGCCGCAAGGCCCGCGCCACTAAGTAACTAACTAAGTAATAGCTGCTATTTGGCCCCGCTCCTAGAAATAGGACCGGGGCCAAATGCTATCCCTGGTCAAGGGCGAATAGGTCCGCTTCGGTCTCCCGGCGAATCAACACGCGCACTTCGCCGCCGCGCACAGCCAAAACCGGCGGGCGGGGCACGTAGTTATAGTTCGAGGCCATCGCCCATCCGTATGCGCCGGTGACGGGCACGGCGAGCAAATCCCCCGGCGCGACATCGGCTGGCAAATGCGCGTTGTGCACCACGACGTCCCCGGTCTCGCAGTGTTTGCCCACCACCCGCACGGGCACTAACCGCGCCGTGCTGCTCCTAGATGCCAGCGCCACCGAATACTGCGCGTCATATAGAGCGGGACGAATGTTGTCACTCATTCCGCCATCGACAGAGATGTAGGTGCGCACAATCCCCTCATCGGTTTGCACCGGCTTTACCGTGCCGACCTCATAAAGGGTGAACATGGCCGGCCCCACGATCGCCCGGCCGGGTTCAATTGAGATTCGGGGAACTTCCACGCCGAGGTCCGCGCACTCTTTTGCCACCGCCGCAGCCAGTCCATTAGCCAGTTCCGCTATGGGCAGTGGGTCATCCCCGGGCACATAGGAAACACCGAACCCGCCTCCCAGGTCGAGTTCGGGCATAGCAATGCCCCATCGGGCGGCCACGGAAGCGTGCAGACCAAGGACGCGCCGGGTGGCCACTTCAAAACCGGCCAGGTCAAAAATCTGGGAGCCGATGTGGGAATGCAGGCCCAACAGCCGCAGCTCAGGTCGGGCAATGATGGTCTCTATCGCTGCCGCGGCCGCGCCCGATGCGATCGATAATCCAAATTTTTGATCCTCATG
>JAJYRW010000318.1 GCA_021793895.1 Actinomycetes bacterium | reverse complement strand
TCTCGCTACGCCGAAGCTGGTTCGGTTCCCGAAGTTGCGCACCGTGGTGGCTATGAAGAGCGCGACACCTTGCGCCACTACGCGGAATTCCTGCGCGAACTCGTGGATTTACAGAGCGGGCGTCGCCTGCGCATCGTGGTGGACGCGGGCAACGGCATGGCCGGACTGACCGTACCGGCTGTATTCGGCGATGCCGCTGGGCTTCCTCGCCTCAACGTGGAAATAATTCCGCTCTACTTCGAACTTGATGGCACCTTCCCCAATCACCCAGCCAACCCCTTGGAGCCGGAGAATCTACGCGATCTGCAGGCCGCCGTCCTAAAGCATGAAGCGGACCTGGGGCTCGCCTTCGATGGCGACGCAGACCGCTGCTTTGTGGTCGACGAGCGCGGCAAACCCGTCAGCCCATCAGCGGTAACAATTTTGGTGGGCCTGCGCGAGGTTGCCTTGGAAAAAGCGGCGGGTCGCAAACCCATCATCATCCACAACCTGATCACCTCGCGGGCTGTGCCCGAAATGATCTCCGCCGCGGGCGGAACGCTCGTACGCACGCGCGTAGGGCATTCCTTCATCAAGCAGGAAATGGCCCGAACCGGCGCCGTATTTGGTGGGGAACACTCCGCTCACTATTACTTCCGGGACTTCTTCGGTGCCGACTCTGGCATGCTCGCCGCGATGCATTTACTCGCCGCAATGAAGACCGTGGACGTGCCGTTGTCTGAGCTCGTCGCGGAATATCACCCCTATGTGTCGAGCGGCGAGATCAACTCTTCGGTCGCCGATGTCGCGGGCGCGACGCGCCGGGTGGTCGCGCATCTATCGGTAATTGAGGGCGCGGAATTGGACGATCTGGATGGAGTGATGGTCAGCCACTGGGACCGCAGCCCCAAATGGTGGGTCAGTTTGCGCGCATCGAATACCGAACCGCTGCTGCGCCTAAATATTGAAGCGGAAACTACCGCGGTGATGGAAAAGATTCGCGATGAAGTGCTCGCACTCATCCGCGTGGAGGAGAACTAAATGGACCTCGCACTAGCGCCTTGGGCGCGTGAACTGCTGCGCTGCCCCGTTTGCCTCAGCGAACTGGCCGATCGGGAAGCCGCGCCGGTGGGACTGGCCTGTGCCAAGTGCGCGACCGTTTACCCCGTGCAAGATGGCATACCGGTGCTGCTGGAGGCAGAGGCGCGGCCGCTTTCTGCTGGCTAGTTTATGGCTGGCTAGTTCGTAACTGACTAGCTTACGGCCGGCTCGGTGCCGGCTTTTTCCAGCTTTTCTCCTGCTGCTAGTTGCTCGCGGACTTCAGCGGTGCGGTCGATGCGCGCTCGATGAGTTGCGTGGGCATCTCGACGTGATCGACTTCGCCCTCAGTGCCGTTCATGATGCGAATGAGCATTTCGAGCGCCTCGGTGCCCATCTGCTGAATCGGCTGGCTTACCGTCGTGAGCGGGGGACTGGACAGCGCGGACTCGGGCACATTATCGAAGCCGATAACTGACAGATCGCTGGGCACGTGGAGGCCCAAAGACTGTGCCACTTCGATCGTGGCGATCGCCGAAATGTCATTGGCCGCAAAAATCGCGGTGGGGCGATTTGGCAGCGCAAGTAGTTCATGTACGGGCTGCTCAGCGCTTTCGCGTCGATAGGAACCCACCCGAATGAGGTCTTCATCAACTTCGAGGCCGGCCTTTTTCATGGCATGGCGAAAGCCGGACTCGCGCAAGCGCGAAGACTCCAGGTCGGGGCGACCCGATAGGAACCCGATGCGGCGATGCCCCAGATTGATCAGATGCTCCGTCGCGGCGATCGAACCGCCTAAGTTGTCGGAGTCCACCGTCGGGATTCCGCCCGGCCCGGTGTGCGGGTCAATTGCAACCACCGGCGTGCCCTGGCCCACCTCCAGCACCGTGGGCGTTACCAAAATCGCACCGTCGATGAGCGTTCCGCTCAGGCGGGATAGGTAGCGCTTTTCCCATCCAACCGCGGGAGAGCCGTCACCGCCCGCCGAATAGGCGAGAAGCTCAAATCCGGTAGCCGCAATAGCGTTCGATACGCCCTGGAGTATTTGGGTCGAGAATGGTTCGAACTCCGCGACTAAGATGCCAATCACGTTTGTGCGATGGCTGCGCAGGCTACGTGCGACGAGGCTTGATTCGTAACCGAGTTCGGAAATTATCTCCATTACGCGTTCCGAGGTGGCAGCGGCAACCCCATAGCGTCCGTTGATGACTTTCGAAACTGTTGCCACAGAAACACCGGCGACGTCGGCTACGTCTTTAATTGTCACGCGTTGCGCTTGCTGGATCATGGTAAACATAGTACCGGTACGAAATCGTTATCGAAAACGATTGACACGACGAGTTTTTCCGGGCAATCTAAAGATGCTTGCGATAGTCAACGAAGACAAGGGGCAGAAAATGACCACTAAGAAGCGCTATCTCACAAAGGCGATGGCCTTAAGCGCTGCGCTTGCACTCACCGTCTCCGCCTGTGGAGGCGACGACGGCGGTGGTGGAGGTTCCGGCGGCTCGGGCGGTTCTGGTGACGGCGACGTGACCTTAACCTTCTGGCACAACTCCACCACGGGCGAAGGCCGCGAGTACTGGGAAAACACCGCAGCGGCATTCGAAGAAGCCAATGAGGGAGTGACGATCGAAATTCAGGCCATCCAGAACGAAGACATGGATGGCAAGCTGCAAACCGCACTGAACTCCGGTGATGCTCCCGACGTATTCATGGCGCGCGGCGGCCGCAAACTAGCTGACGTCGTCGAAGCCGGAATGGTCCTCGATATCACCGACCTAATCGATGCTGA
>JAJYRW010000317.1 GCA_021793895.1 Actinomycetes bacterium | reverse complement strand
GATACTGCGCCCGGGTTTATGACGTGACACCCTTAAGCCATGAGGATTGTCGTTTGCGTTAAGCATGTTCCCGACATTCACGCGGAGCGCCGACTCACCGAAAATAACCGGGTTGATCGCGATCCCGATGACTCGGTGCTAAATGAACTTGATGAAAACGCCATCGAAGAGGCGCTCACCCTCATTGAAGGACTCGATTCCGACGGCCCCCATGAGTTAATTGCGCTCACTGTGGGCCCGAAAGATGCGCTGGCTTCGGTGCGCAAAGCCTTGCAATTGGGCGCGGCGCGCGGCGTTCACGTCAGCGATGAAGCAATCGCTGGCTCGGATGCTTTCGGCACCGCCAAAGTACTCGCCGCCGCTGTCGGAAAAATCCACGCCGAAACGCCGGTAGACCTGGTATTCACGGGTATGGCCTCCCTCGATGGCGTCACCTCGCTTGTTCCCAGTGCCGTAGCCGCCGAATTGAACTGGCCGCAGGCCACGTTGGCTTCTGAAGTGATTTTGGACGACGCCGCTGCCGTTGTGCGGGTAAAGCGCGAGCTGGATCACGTGGTCGAGCAGGTAGAGGCGCCGCTTCCGGCGGTTGTCTCTGTAACCGACCAGATAAATGAGCCGCGCTACCCGAACTTCCGCGCGATTATGGGCGCTCGCAAGAAGCCGGTAGAAACTCTCGCCCTGGCCGATCTGGGGCTGGCGGCCGAACAGGTGGGAGACGCCGCCGCGCGCACGCGGGTTTTGAGCGCTGCGGCGCGCCCGGAGCGGGAGCGGGGCACAATTATCATTGACTCCGGGGATGGCGGCAAACAACTCGCGCAGTGGCTGGTGGACCAAAACCTCGCCTAGATGCGCAGCGTAGATCTTTTTCACCCTTGCCTATTAGGAAGTAGGAACATTTATGGCTGAGGTCCTTGTTCTGCTCGATAGCCAAGACCAACAGGTGCGTTCCGCCACCGCGGAACTTTTGACCTTGGCAAACCAATTGGGCCAGCCCGTGGCCCTGTGGGCAGCGGCAGACGAACCCAGCGCGCAACTGCAGCAAGAGCTGCAAAACTGGGGCGCTACCCGGGTGGATTGGCTCCGCGGACCCAATGGCGAAGACCTAAGCGCGTATTTGGCGCGGCCGCTGGCCCATGGAGTGGCCCAGGTCATGTCTGAGGCGAGCCCGCGAGCCGTGTTGGCAACGTCGAATTTCGCCAATAAGGAGTTCGCCGCCCATCTGGCTTATTTGACCGACTCGGGCGTGTTGACCGACCTCGCGGGCGTCGAAGTGGGCGATGAACTGATCGGTCACCAGACGATCTTTGCCGGGACGTGGAATTCCAGTTCCACCATCACCTCCGGCACCCCGATCCTTTTGGTCAAACCCGGGGCGATAGATATCCCAGCTCCCGCGGGTTCCGATGCGGAGCAAGCCGCCGGCGACGCCGGCGCGAGTGAGCAAGCTGGCCCAGCCGGTGGACTAGCGGTGCGGGAAGTGTCCGTGGCTAACGCGCTGGAGGGGCGCAGCGCCCGAATTGTGGAGCGCACGGCGCTGCCCGAGGCCTCCGGACCGGATCTGGTCTCCGCCACGCGGGTCGTGGTGGGCGGCCGCGGTACTGAGGGAGAATTCGGCCCCGTGCGTGAATTGGCCCAGGAGCTGGGCGCCGCAGTGGGCGCCACCCGCGTGGCCACCGATGAGGGTTGGATTGACCCGGCCACTCAGGTGGGGCAAACGGGCGTGACCATTACGCCCCGGCTGTACATCGGCGCGGGCGTCTCCGGCGCAGTGCACCATCTTTCTGGCATGCAGGCATCTGAAGTCATCGTTGCTATCAATTCCGACTCCGATGCGCCGCTGTTGGAAATGGCCGACTTCGGCGTCGTTGGCGATATGCATCAGATCTTGCCCCAGGCAGTTCAAGAGCTGCGACGGCTTCGCGAGCAGTCATCTTGAACGCCGGCGCCAATCCAGCCGCTGTGGTCTATTTAGATCACGCGGCCACCACTCCGGTTCTACCGGAGGTAATTGATGTGATGAGTTCCGAGCTGGCGCAAAGCGGAAACGCCTCATCGCTGCACACCGCCGGCCGTGATGCCCGGCGCCGGCTGGAAGAAGCCCGGGAATCTGTTGCTGCTGCGCTGGGGGCGCGCGCCAGTGAAGTGATATTCACCGCCGGCGCAACTGAGGCCAATAACCTGGCGATCAAGGGGCTGTACTGGGCACGAAAGCGCCGTCGGATCTTGATTTCGGCCGTGGAGCACCACGCGGTATTTGATCCCGCGCAGTGGCTGGCCACCGCTGAGGGCGCCGAACTGGTCCTGATTCCCGTCGACGCCAACGGTGTCGTGGACCTGGCGGCGCTGGCGGAATTGATCGCGGAAAATCCCGATGACATCGCGCTGATCGCGGTCATGTGGGCCAATAACGAGGTCGGCACGATTCAGCCCATCACCGAGGTAGTGGAACTTGCCAAAGCGCACGGTATTCCCGTCCACTGCGATGCTGTTCAGGCAGTGGGGCAGGTATCGGTGGACTTTGCGGCCGCGGGGGTTGAAACGATGTCTATTTCGGGTCACAAGATTGGCGGCCCGCCGGGAACCGGGGCACTCATTGCCACGCGAGAAGCACAGCTCACCCCCGTTTTACACGGCGGCGGGCAGGAGCGCGGAGTTCGTTCGGGCACCCTGGACGTACCCGGAGCCTGCGCGTTGGCAGCCGCGGTGCGGGTCGCCGTCCAAAATCAACCGCAACAAGCTCAGCGCCTGGCGCGCCTGCGGGACCGGCTGGCGGCAGGAATTGCCAAGTTGACCGACGCGGTCGTGCGCGGCCCGGCCC
>JAJYRW010000316.1 GCA_021793895.1 Actinomycetes bacterium | reverse complement strand
CCGCAGCGCCGCGGCGACCTGTATGCCGACCGAATCACCATTCGCACTATCGGGCCACTTCGCATCGCCGGGAGGCAGGCCTCCATCGCGGTTCCGGGCAAACTGCGCGTCCTGCCCGAGTTCAAAGCCCGGCGCCACCTGCCCAGCAAACTAACGCTACTGCGGGAAATGGATGGCGCGGCCGCGGTCCAGGTTCGGGGGCAGGGCACGGAATTTGACTCTTTGCGCGAGTACGTGCCCGGGGACGATGTGCGCTCAATTGACTGGCGCGCCACCGCCCGCCGCTCCGAAGTTGTGGTGCGTACCTGGCGGCCCGAGCGAGACCGCCGGGTTTTAATTGTGGTGGACTCCTCCCGCACCTCTGCCGCCCGTGTCGGGGACGGCGCCCGCCTTGATGCCTCACTCGAAGCGGCCCTCCTATTGGGGGCGCTGACCAGTCGGGCGGGAGACCGAGTCGGGCTAGTTGCAGTCGACCGCAAAGTCCGGGCGCAAGTGCCACTGAATTTGGGCAATAACACGCTTTCCACATTCGCCGATGTGCTCGCGCCGGTATACCCACAGTTAGTCGAGGTCGACTGGCCCTACATAGCCGGATTAGTCACCCAGCAACTTTCGCAGCGCTCCCTAGTAGTGCTGCTTACCGCGCTCGACCCCGCGGCGGTGCAATCGGGCTTACTGCCCGTTGCCGCGCGCCTATCGCGCGACCACCAGGTCGTAGTTGCCTCGGTCGCCGACCCGGAACTGGAAGAACTGCGACAAAAGCGCGGCGATGCGCAAGACATATTCGTCGCCAGCGCCGCCGAACGCGTCCAACTCGAGCGGGCCGCAATGGGGCGCATGCTCAGCCAGGTCGGTGTTGAAGTCGTCGAAGCCGGACCAGAAGACCTCGCCCCGAAACTCGCCGACACATACCTCGCGCTCAAAGCGGCCGGGAGGCTATAAGGACCATGTGTGGCCGCTTCGCCGCCGTTACCCCCACGCCCGATCTGATCTCCGAGTTCGCGGTCCAATTCGCTGTTCCCGATGCCCAGGACCACACTCCTTCGTGGAATGTGGCTCCCACCTTGGATATTCGCGTTATTTTAGAGCGCACCGATAAGCAAAGCGGTCAAATCACCCGGCAGCTGCGCCTGGCGCACTGGGGTTTAGTGCCGCACTGGGCGAAAGACATCAAAATCGGGGCCCGCATGATCAACGCGCGCAGCGAAACACTCGATTCCAAGTCCAGTTTCCGCTCACCCATAAAGAAGCAGCGGTGCATCATTCCCGCCGATGGCTGGTATGAGTGGCAAAAGCAGGCGGACGGTAAAAAGCAGCCCTGGTACTTTCATTCCCCAAATTACGAAGTGCTGGTCTTCGCGGGTCTGTATGAACTGTGGGCGGATCCAAAAAAGGAACCGGGCGACCCCGCGCGCTGGTTACTATCGACCACGATCATCACGCAGGACGCAACTGATGAGCACGGCCATATCCACCCACGCCAGCCGGTACTGCTAAACGACCAGTTGTACGACCAGTGGCTCGACCCGACCCGCACCCAAGCCGAACTGGCGCTCGAAATGTTAGCGACGCCGTCCCCAATCATCAGCAGTTATCCGGTTAGTACGGCAGTAAACCGCGTGGCTAATGATGGGCCCGAGCTGATTGAGCGGGCCGAAAACCATACCGGGGGCTGACGCTTTCATCCGCACATCGCCCTAGGCTGTATGGCGTGCTGTGGTTGCGAAAATTAAGCAGGTGGATGGAAGACCACCCCTTTAGCGTCGATTTAATGGCGACGCTCGCAGCCCTGCTGATAGTCCTGCCCATGTCAACGGTGCTGGTGGGGTTTCCATCATTTTCGGCCGCCTGGGTCGCCCTTGCGATGTTTGCTCCCCTGCCCTGGCGCCGCTCCCGGCCCGTCATCTCAGCTGTTTTGATTCACGCTTTTGCGCTGCTGCACTGGATTGCCGGGGCCCCGATCGTCTTGCCCGCAGATTTTGCGATCCTCATCGCGATCTACTCGGTGGCGGGGCACGGTCCGCGCTGGGCCTCCCGTACCGGGCTTGGCAGCGGCATGATTGGCGCCTTGCTGCTGGGCATTTCGCTGTATCAGTCAACGCACAGTTACGCCTCGGCCGCTGCATTTAGTTTGACCGCCGCGGCACTGGTTATTGCCGCATGGGCCATGGGCACGATGCGCGCCGCCCGCCGCGAGCGCTGGGAAGCCATCGCCAACCGCGCGGTCCAGTTAGAAAAAGACAGCGAACAGCAAAGCCGGCTCGCAATTGCCGCCGAGCGAGCCCGCATCGCTCGGGAAATGCATGACGTGGTGGCCCATTCGCTTTCGATCATCGTGGCCCAAGCAGACGGGGGCCGCTACGCCGCCGAAACTAAACCCGAACTTGCCGCTCAGTCGCTGACCACGATCGCGCAAACCGGGCGCGCTGCGCTGGCTGACATGCGCAAAATCCTGGGCATTTTGCGCAATGACCACTTGGACGATGCCAACACCGCACCGCAACCGTCCATGCAGGACATCCGCGGGCTCATCACCCAATCCAAGGATGCTGGCATGCAAATTTCTTTCGCCGAAGTGGGCACCGCGCGCCGCCTGCCACCGGGGGCGGAGATGGCGCTGTACCGGGTATGTCAGGAATCGCTGACCAATATTCGTAAACACGCCGGCCCCGATCCGCGGGTGACGGTCGGTTTGAACTGGGAAGAAACCTCGGTGCGGTTATTGATTCAGGACGACGGGCGGGGGGCTGCCGCTGCCAGCGATCACGTGGGGCATGGACTACTGGGCATTCGGGAGCGGGCGGGACTTTTCGGCGGGACCGTGTCGAT
>JAJYRW010000315.1 GCA_021793895.1 Actinomycetes bacterium | reverse complement strand
CAACTTCCTGGGGTTTATCCACTTGGCCTCCACCCTCTTCTGGCTGCGGAGCAACCTGAATGTCAACACGACCTAGTGTGGTGTCCCTAACGGACCTTTACAATCGGCGCCCGCGCGACCCGGTGGTGCGGCGGGTAAATTGCTCGTTTGGGCCAGAATGTTCGAGAACCGCAGGAAGCTCATAACGTCAAGTTTTTCTGGGACACTACACTAGATGATGAGGATCGTCATGTTGAAGCCTACCCGTGCTTGCATTTTCGTCGCCTGCGTTCTCGCCGGTGGCGGCTTGGGAAGGGTGACCGGCGCTCTCGCCGCCGGCGCGGACGGGCCGGTGCTGGCAGGTCGGTCCCCGCGGGGTAACGGCGCCTTCTGGGCGTGGTGCTGGGACGCTCCGTCCGCCCGTGACCGGCATCTCGTTCCCATGGTCTGGGTGACACCGCGGGCCGTGCCGCCCGGCGTTCTGCGAGCTAACTTCGGGGTTTCCCGACCGGGCCAGACGTGGGTGGTGTCACAAGCCGCGCCTCGAGCGGCGGCAGCCGCCAGCAGGAAGCTGCCTCGCGGCAGGGTTGCGCTATTTATGTCGGGCGCCGGTCAGTCGCTTTTTAAAGATCCGCTTGACATGTGCCGGACCGCCGCCGGGGAGGTCACACATTTTCCAAGCCCCTGGCTGAAAGCGGGCGCCACCAGGGTCGCCTGCCAGATTGCCAGGTTTTTCCGTCAGTACAAAGCCGACGGCGGGCGGTTGGATTTCCTCGTGCTGGATTTTGAAAACACAATGGAGTACGATGAAGTTAGTCGTGCCCAAGTGCGTGCGATCGGCAAGGACCCGCGCAGCGCCGGTCTCGAGAGGCGCCTTGGATTCTCCGATTTAGCCTCCATATTCCGCGCGGGGAAGGACCGTCGGGTTTGGGTTGAAGTGATGCGGCAACGCGTGGACAACGCCCTCCGCCGGGCGTATTTCCAACCGGCTCGATCGGTGTTTCCGGGACTACACGGCAGCAATTATGGCGACCACATTCAGGGGGGAAACGGCGAAGCGCTGACATCGGTCCCCAACATCAACGGCCGCTACCAGCCGCAGCTAGCCCATTTCGGGAACGTGCAAAGTCCACCCATGTACGGCAAAATCAACTTGGCTGCGTGGAAGCCGATCCATGGCCGTGCCTACCGCCTCAGCCCGTTCGGAGTGCTTCGCTGGCACATCATGCAGCTGCAGGCGTTTCATAAGGCCAGCAAGATGCCCATCGTTCCTTGGATATCTTATGCAAGTTACCATGCCGGAGTAGACCCCTACCCCGTTTTCCGGAATAGGTATTACGAGGAACTAATCTACCAACTGGCCCTGCGCGGCGTGGATCAGTTCCTGTATTGGAACCCGGGCCCATTTGGTGGGCACAGAGGAACCTCGCCCCGCGACAACCAGGTGCTCGATCACTGCCTGGCTGTGCTGAACGCTAAATTTGGGCCGAAGCCCGGGAGGATGCTCCACACTGGCCCGATACGCTGGACCAGCAAGATCCTCGTCGCCGCGCGCATGACGTCGTCGCGAACCGTCCTCTACCGGGTAACAGTGGCGCCGGGAATCACGGAGATCGTGGAGGAACCAACTGGGCGACGCGTGAGCACCAGGGGCAGGGCGGGGTTTTGGGTAAGCGCGGCGGCAGGGCGCCCGCTCAGGTTTCGGCTCCCCGCCGTCCGCCCAAGCGCGGACCGCTGAAAGGCGTGGCTGGGCCTCGGACACGTTCCACCTGCCCCAGCGCGACTACCCGCTCGGTTGCCCCTGCCATCCCTGTGGCTCCACTTGACTCTGGGGCACACCGGCCCGCAGGTTTGGACGGCGTTCAAAACAGTCGCCCATGCCCGGCCTTCTGGACGTTTACGGAGCATGAGAGTGGCGCCGGATGTGTTTAGTCGCACCGTATGCGGAGTGTGTCGTCGCTGGTGCTACCGATTTCCGGCACAATCACCCATGCCTGCTGTTTCTGATTTGGCTCGGCTTTTGGCATTCTTGGGGGATCGTAGATGTCGGATCCATTGGAAATCGCGTTTTCGAAGTGAGCGTTTGCATACCCCGCTTTTGGCGCGGACGTGCCAAAAGCCCGCATGATCCTAAAAAGCCCGTGAAATCAAAATTTTCAGTGCCTCCAAAATCGGCAAAGGCCGAGTTTAGCGGGTGCGGGTTATGAGGGCGGATCGGAACGACGGGTGATAACCAAGGCGGAGAGTCGCATCGGAGATTGGCCCAGCCCTGCCGCCGAACCGATTCGCCATTTTTAGTGCAGGATGGTAATTGCAATGCCAGACAACTTGGGCGGGGGCATGGTCGAACCGGGGTGCTGGTTTCGAGTGGGCAGCGGCGGGACGCATTTTGCGTTTGCCCGGACGGTGGCTACCAACGACGGAGAGGATTGGCTCGATCAGGCGCACGCGTTGCGAATGCAAACTCGATTCGGGAAGGCGGCCGCGGGCGTCGTCATCCGACGGCGCTTGGAGCACCGCGGCACGCGGGTGTCGCCGCCCATCGATCTGATCGAGCCGCTGCACTTGGTGTTCGGCGCCCCCAGCGAACAATGGCGTCACCTTTACGCCAACGGTGGCACTACCGAAAGGTACTACCCCGCCAGCGCGTTTTGCACACACGAAGTTACACGCCTGCACGGAAGCTTGATGATAGAGAGCCATCCGGAAGGTCGCTCCTCCAATCTGCATTTACCGCTGCTGATTTCGACCACGGCGCACCGCGGAGGTGAAACCGGGCTGTTCTGCGGATTGGAATGGTCCGGCGAGTGGTATTGGCGGTGGGAGTCGCTCGACGGAGGGCGACGTTGCGAGCTCG
>JAJYRW010000314.1 GCA_021793895.1 Actinomycetes bacterium | reverse complement strand
CTCGGGCACCTTCCCGATGGCTTTGGCCCTGGTTAATCTGCGTTCACGCACCGCGGTGGGTTCAACGACGCTGTCCGGATTTTCCCAGGGAGCGGGGTATACCTTCGCCGCGCTTGGCCCGCTGGGCGTGGGAATGTTGCACGAGGCTACGGGCGGATGGACGGTGCCGTTAAGCGCTCTGATTGCCACCATGGCTGTGATCTTGGTCGCAGGCTGGTTCGTATGCCGCCCGGTAGCGGTAGAAGATGAGTGGTTTCGCCGCTGGTGAGGGGCCGACCGGGTCGGAGGATTTTCCAGATCATCGGTAGCCTTAACCCGTGACTCCTGCCGAACTTGCTGCCGCAATAGCTGACCTGCTGCGCACCGCTATCACCGATGGTGAAATTGCGCTCGATCCCGCCACCGTTCCCGAAGCGGTCCACTTAGAACGACCCCGCCAACGTGAACACGGCGACTGGGCGACCAATATTGCGATGCAGCTGGGTAAAAAGGCCGGAATGGCGCCGCGCGACTTCGCGGAAATCATTGCTGGTCGTCTTAAGGATGTCCGCGGCGTAAAATCCGTCGACGTTGCCGGGCCCGGGTTTTTAAACATCCGGTTAGACGCCCAAGCAGCCGGGGAACTGGCTCGCTCGATTATCGAGGCCGGCGCAGATTACGGCCGCACGGACGTCAACGCTGATCAAAAGGTTAACCTCGAGTTCGTCTCGGCCAATCCCACCGGCCCCATTCACATGGGAGGAACCCGCTGGGCGGCAGTGGGCGACTCCCTAGCCCGCATCTTGGAAGCCACCGGGGCAAACGTCACCCGCGAGTATTATTTCAACGACCACGGCGCCCAAATCGACCGCTTCGTTTCCTCCGTCCTAGCCCGGATGCGCGGCGAAGACGTACCCGAGGACGGCTATGGCGGGGCCTACATTGACGAGATCGCCGCAGCGACCAGAACCAAGCTGGGGGACGCCGTCCTCAATCAGCCCGAAAATGAAATTCGCGAACAGGTCCGTCAGCACGCGGTGGGCTTGATGTTTGAAGAAATTAAGTCTTCGCTGGCCGATTTTGGCGTCGAATTTGACGTGTATTTCCACGAGGAATCACTGCACGCCGAAGGGGCAGTCGAGCGATCAATTGCGCGGCTGCGCGAACTGGGCCACGTCTATGACGAGGGGGGCGCCGTCTGGCTGCGCAGCACGGAATTTGGCGACGATAAAGACCGCGTCATCATTAAATCGGACGGCGATGCGGCCTATATGGCCGGCGACATTGCCTACTACCTCAATAAGCGCGAGCGCGGGTTTAACCGCAACATCATCATGCTCGGCGCCGACCACCACGGCTACGTGGGCCGACTGATGGCCATGTGCGCGGCATTTGGCGACACTCCCGAGGTCAATTTAGAAGTCCTCATCGGCCAGATGGTGAATTTAATTAAGGACGGCGCCGCGTTGCGCATGTCTAAACGCGCCGGAACCGTAGTGACTTTAGAAGACCTGGTCGACTTGGTGGGGGTGGATGCGGCCCGGTATGCGCTCGCGCGCTCCTCCGCAGACACCGCGCTGGACATCGACCTTGATCTTTTCGCGTCGGCGACGAATGAAAACCCCGTTTTCTACGTGCAATACGCACACGCCCGCACCGTTAACGTGGGCCGAAACGCCGCCGAGCACGGGGTAGCGCGCGCCGACGGGTTTGATCCCGGCTTGCTGGATCACGAAACCGAGTCGGTGTTGTTGGGGGCGCTAAGTGAGTTCCCGCGCATCATTGCCCAGGCCGCCGAGCTGCGCGAACCCCACCGGATTGCCCGCTATCTTGAGGCCATGGCGGGTCAGTATCACCGCTGGTATGACGCTTGCCGGATCGCGCCGCTGGGTGATGCTCCGGTGGAAGATGTCCACCGCACGCGCCTGTGGCTCAACGACGCGACGCGTACCGTCTTAGCGAACGGGCTGGGACTGCTGGGCGTGAGCGCGCCGGAGCGGATGTAATGACCGTCGGAACCGAGGCTGCCACTCAGCCCGAGCCAGATCGCTACCCACAGCTGTGGCCCGCCGGTTTTCGCCGCGGACGCTCTTGTGGGGTATTAAAAGTCAGCGGCGTGCGCGTAACCGATATTGCGAACGAGTACGGCACGCCGGCTTTTGTGCTGGATGAGGAAGATTTTCGGGCGCGGGCCCGGGAGTTTAAAGAGTCCTTTGATGCCGCGTTTGCGGATTTGTGTGGGGGAGTGGACGTTTATTACGCGTCCAAAGCGTTCTTATCGCTAGCAATCGCCCGCTGGGTTACCCAAGAGGGGCTGCGCCTAGACGTTGCTACCGGCGGTGAGCTGGCCGTGGCGCTCAAGGCGGAAGTGCCGGGGGCGAACATCGGGTTGCACGGCAACAACAAGTCGCAAGCCGAATTGAAGCGCGCCATCGATGCCGGCGTGGGGCGCATCGTAATTGACTCACATGACGAAATTGAACGCATTGCCGCGCTGGCGCGCGATCGCGGCGTGACCGTGCCGGTGATGGTGCGCGTAACCCCCGGGATTGCCGCCTCGACGCACGAGTTCGTTGCCACCGCGCATGAGGATCAAAAATTTGGATTATCGATCGCATCCGGCGCGGCCGCGGCAGCGATAGAGACCATCATTGCTCGACCCGAGTTGCGGCTATTGGGCCTGCACTCCCATATTGGCTCCCAGATTTTCGACCTGGCCGGTTTTGAAGTGGCCACCCGGCGCGTCCTTGGTCTGCACGCTTCCGTGGCCGCCCGATGGGGCATTGCCATGCCCGAACTCGACCTGGGGGGCGGGTTCGGTGTTTCCTATGTGCCCGGGGATGACCCACTGCCCATAGCGGAA
>JAJYRW010000313.1 GCA_021793895.1 Actinomycetes bacterium | reverse complement strand
CGCGGGCATGGACCAGGCCACCGAGCCGCCCAGCCCCTGACCAATCACGGTCGCGTCGCGCGCCCCCAGGGAGCGGATCACGCCCGACACATCGCGCGCCAGGCCGCCCGTGTCATAACCGTGCGGGGGCTTGTCCGATGCCCCAAAACCCCGCAGATCCATTGCCGCGACACGATAGCCGGCCGCCACGAGCGCCGGGATGTGATCGCGCCAGCACCACCACATTTGTGGGAACCCGTGCAGCAACATGATGAGCGGTGCATCATCTTCGCCCGCTTCCGCGACGTGAAAACGTGCCCCATTGGCGGGCACAAACCGATGACGCCACGGCCCCGGTCGCAAAATTACGGACTGGTCAGCCGGTGAAGAATGAGGGGTCATGTTCCTTTTTTAACTTAAACCTCGTCAACGGTTTCGATCGGGTATTCACCCTTGAGCGCGGCCATGGAATTCTTCACCGCATCGATCGTGCGCTTGGGCGGCTCAATGCTGGAGAACTGCTGCTTGGCCAACAGCCCGGCCCCCGCGGCTAAAATAGCGAAGAAAACGAACACAATGAGGAACGCGAGCCAGGGCGCGAGGCCGACGGCGACGAGCACAAATCCCAAGACTATGGGGAGCAAAACTAGGGTCAATAGGGCGAAAACAGCCGCGAGGCCGCCCCAAACCGATCCCATAATTGCTTTGCGTTTTTGAGCTTGAATTTCAGCTTTTGCCAGGGCAGAAATATCGCTGCTCAGGCTCATGACGTTTTCACGAAGTTCCGCGATCTTGCGCGTGATCTTCCATTGACCAGCCATTCCATCTCCTGTCATGAGTTAATTCTGTGTTCCCACCCTAGGGGTAAACGCGCACTAACGAGCGGTCGAGAGTTTTTTATAGCGCCGGTTGCGCAGCGCCAAGAGGGTTCCGCCGATGATCGCGGCAGTGGTGGACCCTAAGAGAACCGCCGCCTTTACGTGGTCGTCCGAGGCACTATCGGCCCCAAAGGCGAGTTCCCCAATTAGCAGCGAGACCGTGAACCCAATGCCCGCGACGGCACCCAGCGCCCCCACATCGGCCCACGTGAGCCCCTCGGCCAGCTTGGCTCGCGTGAATGTGGCCAGGAGCCAGGTGGCCAAGAACACTCCGATTGGTTTGCCCAGCACCAGCCCTAATGCGACGCCCTGGGCGATGGGGTCAGCAGCGGCTGCCTGGAGCGCCTCGCCGTTGAGCTGCACGCCGGCGGCGAAGAGCGCGAAGACGGGCACCGCGATCGCGGCGGAGACGGGACGGCACGCGTGTTCAAACCGCTCTGCCAGCGAGGGAGTGTCCTGCTTTGTTGCCAGCGCCGGAACCGTGAAGCCCAGGACGACGCCCGCGATGGTGGAGTGAACCCCGGAGGCGTGCATGCAGCCCCAAGCCAAAACGCCGAGCGGGATCAGGATGAGCGGGTTAGAAATGCCCCGGCGCACTAGGAGCGCGAAAATTACTATCGGCACCAATGCCGCGGCCAACCACAGCAGTGCGAGGGAATCGGTGTAGAACGCGGCGATGATGATGATCGCGATGAGGTCGTCAATGACCGCCAGCGTGAGCATAAACGCGCGCAGCGCGGTGGGGAGCTTTGACCCGACAACGGCCAGGATTGAGACCGCGAAAGCGATATCGGTAGCGGTCGGGACCGCCCAGCCGGTGAGGTCGCCGCCTGCGCTAGTCACATTTAGTACGACATAAATACCCGCGGGAACGACTATTCCGCCCACCGCCGCGATGATCGGAACTATCGCGGTAGCGGGGCGGCGCAAATCGCCAGCCACGATTTCGCGTTTTAATTCCAGGCCCACCACGAAGAAGAAAATCGCGAGCAGCCCGTCGGTTGCCCACTGCCCGAGCGTGAGATTGAAGCCGAGGGCTCCGGGGCCAAAAGTGGTGTCGCGCACCGAAAAATAACTGTCAGCGATCGGCGAGTTAGCCCAAATGAGGGCCAGGGCCGCTGCCGTCAGGAGGAGTCCGCCACCCACCACTTCGGAGCGCAAAGTGTCTAAAAAATTACTTTCGCTCTCTTTGGAGATGCCACCAAAAAAACGAGCGGGCTGGGAACCGGTCACCTAGTCTCCTTTAATAATTCAACAAGGATAAAACTATAGTGTCGCGGCCCAGCCCGCTCGCAAACCTCAGTCAGAGCTCGGCTTGGACATGCCCGCGCTGATGGCCTTCATAACTGAGGAGTCCGCCAGCGTGGTGACATCGCCGACCTGCCGGTTTTCGGCTACGTCCCGCAAGAGGCGGCGCATGATCTTGCCGGAGCGCGTCTTCGGCAGTTCGGAAACCACCAGAATTGAGCGCGGACGCGCGATCGGCCCGATCTCTTGGGCGACGTGCTGGCGCAGAGTCTGGATGATTTCATCGCCGGCCCCATTTGCCGCCTCGAGCGCCTCGGCGCGCAGGATCACGAACGCGACAACGGCTTGCCCGGTCGTCGGGTCGGTTGCGCCCACCACCGCGGCTTCAGCCACGGACGGGTGCGATACGAGCGCCGACTCAATCTCGGTGGTGGACAGGCGGTGGCCGGAGACGTTCATGACGTCATCGACGCGCCCCATAACCCATATGTCCCCGTCATCGTCCTTCTTCGCGCTGTCGGCGGCGAAGTAGATGCCCGGATAACGCGACCAATACTCGCTCTTATAGCGTTCATCATCGCCCCACAGGCCGCGCAGCATCGCGGGCCACGGCTCGGTGAGCACCAGATAACCGCCACTGCCATTGGGAACGGAATTACCGTCGTCGTCAATTACATCGGCGCTAATTCCGGGTAGGGCCTGCTGGGCGGCACCCGGTTTCGCAGCGGTGACGCCGGGCAGGGG
>JAJYRW010000312.1 GCA_021793895.1 Actinomycetes bacterium | reverse complement strand
TGTGGATTATAAAACCGGCCGCTCCCCCGCTCCCCGGTTTGAATCGGAAACCATTTTCCAAATGCGCTTTTACGCGCTGGTAATTTGGCGCACCCGCGGAGTAATTCCCGCCATGTTGCAACTGGTTTTCCTCGGTGATGGCAAGGTCTTGCGACTCGAGCCCACTAAGCAGCAATTACTGGCTACGGAGCGAAAAATCTTGGCGCTGTGGGAGGCAATCGAAAGAGCTGCACGCAGCGGCGATTGGCGGCCCACCCCCTCTCGTCTTTGTGACTGGTGTCATCACAAACCGCTGTGCCCCGCATTTGGTGGTACCCCGCCGCCAATGCCTAAAGACGCCAAAGCACGGGTGCTGGGAGAGAACTAAAGCCGGCAGGGCGCCGTCCAAAATCAACCCCTTAAGCCAGGTGATCGATCACTTCCCCGCGGGCGATGCGCTGTAGATCTGCCAGCGAAATCCGCTCCAGGGAGTCGGTGCGACTGCGCGTGGGACTGGCCGCGATTTCCACAAAGTGCTGCACGGCTAGCACGCGGGCACCGGAGGCTTCAGCCGATGCAACACCGGGAAGTGAATCTTCCACCGCGACGCAGGCTGCGGGATCAAGCCCCAGCGCCTGGGCGGCGCGCACATACGGCTCGGGGTCAGGTTTCCCGGCCTCGACCTCGTCCCCGGTCACAACCGCTTTGAAAGCACCGTTGGGCGCGTGGGGTACGACCTGATTGGCTAGGCGGCGATACGACATCGTCACCAGTGCGCAGGGAATCCCAGCTTGGGCGAGCTCGGTAAGAATCTCGTAGGCACCGGGCAGCCAGGGCACCGATTCTTTTAGGGCTGCTTCCACCCGCGAGATGATGTATTCCAAAATCTCGGCAATGGACAAGCGCACCTCGCCGCGTTCCTGCAGGATTTCTGCCACGCGCGGTAGCGCCTGCCCCACCAGGAGTAAGCCGTCTTCTTTGCCCCAGTGGCCGCGCCCGTGCACTTTGACTAGCTCCCCCTCGGCGGCGATCCAGGCCGGTTCGGTATCGACGAGCGTTCCGTCCATATCCCACAGGACTGCTGCTGGAACTGATGTCACGAATTCTCCTTGATAAATGGTTGCCGCAATATGTGGTTGCCGCGCGGGCATATCTCATAGCGGAGTCTAGGCTGGACCGTATGGCAAATGAGCATGAGGAAATCTTTGACTCATTAATCGGTGGGCAAGCTTTGGGCTCCCAACCGGTGATGCTGGCTGCGTTTGAGGGTTGGAATGATGCGGGCGAGGCGGCCTCCGACGTGATGAAACACCTCATGTCCGAGTGGGACGCTGAGCTGGTTCACGAAATCGATCCCGAGGACTTCCACGATTTTCAGGTAAATCGCCCCACGCTTACCACCAACGGTTCGGGCGAGCGGGAACTAACCTGGCCCACCACTTCCGTATGGAAGGCCACCAGCCCGGATAGCGAGCGCACCGTTTTGCTGGTGCGCGGCATTGAACCGTCATTTCGGTGGCGCACCTACTGCGAAGAACTGCTCAGCATTGCGGCGATGTATGAAGTCCATACCCTCGTAACCGTGGGTGCGCTGCTCGCTGATGTGCCCCACACGCGCCCGGTGCCGATTTCAACGACCTCTGATGATCCGGCCGTGCGGGAATTGCTCGGCGCGGATCGGTCGCGGTACGAGGGGCCGGTTGGGATCGTGGGGGTATTGCAGCACATTGCCGCTGCCGAGGGGCTCGATGCAATTTCCGTGTGGGCAGCTGTTCCGCACTATGTGGCCCACCCGCCCGCGCCCAAGGCGATGCTCGCGCTGCTGGGGCGGTTAGAAGAATTGTTGGGGGAAACTATCGCGCTGGCAGACCTGCCCGAAAACGCCGAGGCCTGGGAAAACGGCGTGAACGAGCTCGCCGCAGAGGACCCTGAAATCGCGGAATATGTCAGCCAATTAGAAGAGGCTAAAGACACCGTAGATTTGCCCGAGGCAACCGGGGATGCGATCGCTAAAGAGTTCGAGCGCTACCTGCGGCGCCGGGATAACGGCGGCTAAAGCTCAACCCCCAGGAGGGCGTCGACGGCTTGGCGCATTAATTGGGGCGCGGCTGCGCCGGCTTCAGCGCCCGGATTTTGGGCAGCGGGAGCGTTGGCCGCGGAACCGTTCGATGCGGGAGCGTTGGCCGCGGAACCGGCCGATGCGGGAGCGTTGGCCGCGGAACCGGCCGATGCGGGAGCGTTGTACTCCTCCAGCGCGCTTTTTACCCACGCGTCAACTGCAATAAGGGCCTGTGGCGAATTCAGGTCATCGGCCAGGGCGGCCCGGACTTGATCGATCATCGGTTCAACGGCCGGCCCGGCGGGCAAGTCAGCTGCCCGGCGCCAGCGGGCCAGGCGCTCTTGTGCCTCGCTGAGCAACTGCGGGGTCCATTCCCGATCAAACCGGTAGTGCCCGGCCAGCAGTGCGAGCCGGATCGCCATGGGGTCCACCCCCTCGGCGCGCAGATTCGAAACAAGCACTAAATTGCCCAAAGACTTCGACATTTTTTCACCGTCGAAGGCCATCATTCCGCCGTGGGCGTGTACGCGCGGGGCGGCGGCTTCGCCGTGCAGGAGCCGGACGTGATCAGTCGACATTTCATGGTGCGGGAACAGTAGGTCCGATCCCCCACCCTGCACGTCAAAGGGCGCATCCAGATTATGGTGCGCGATAACGGCGCATTCGATGTGCCAGCCGGGACGTCCGCTGCCCAAACTTGCGCCATCCCAGGCCGGTTCACCCGCCCGCTCACGGCGCCACAGCAGTGGGTCGAGTCGGTTCCGCTTGCCCACTCGATCTGGGTCTCCCCCGCGCTCAGCGAAATACTCGAGCATTTCATCGCGCGTGTAA
>JAJYRW010000311.1 GCA_021793895.1 Actinomycetes bacterium | reverse complement strand
GCTGTCGAATTGGGACGGCGCGATTGGGACTTTGGCCGCGGTCTTTGGGTGGGCTTTCGCCATCTGGGGGATCGGGCTGTACTGGTACGCCGGGGCCATCTACTACCGGCAAACCGCAATTCTCGCTATATCCCTGCGAAAATGACTTCGACGCGGCGTACCGTCCAGGAGCGGGCAGCAACTGAAAGAGACCGTCCAGTTGATGCCTCCATGACGCTGCTTAAAGAAATCACGGAACGTCCCCTGGATCCCGGTTATGCCGAAGCAGCCGCACGCGCCGCCGCGGGTGAAAAACAATCGCAATCGACGCCGTCCAAAATTTTCACGATTCTTGTCCTCGGTGTGTTGACCGCCTTGGTAACCGTTGCCGTCGTAGCGCTGCGGGCTCCCCAAGCAGAGGTCGATGCCGCCCGCTCGCTGCTAGAAAACAATATTCAAGACCGAAATGAGGAGTATTCGTCCCGGAAAACCACGGTCAAAGAACTCCAAGATGAAATCCGTGCACTGCAAAGCGAGAACCTCTCGCTGCCAGGGCAGCGGTTATTGGAAGCGAGCCAATCGCTCGGCGTGGCCACGGGCACAACCGCGGTCGAGGGGCCCGGGGTCGTGATCGAAATGCGCGATGCGAAGCCCTCCGATGGGGAAACGCTAACGAGTGCGGATCGCGTCCAAGATTTTGACCTGCAGGTCGTGGTCAACGGTTTATGGGCGGCGGGGGCGGAGGCCGTCGCCATCAACGAGCATCGGATCACCGCGATGTCAGCAATCCGCTCGGCCGGGGACGCCGTTCTGGTTGATTTCCAGCCCCTGCAGGGGCCGTATGTTGTTGAGGCCATTGGCGAACCAAATCGGCTGGAGACCGGGATGGCTGCGAACCAGGCAGGACAGCATCTGCAACTGCTTTCCAATGCCTACAATATTGGCGTCTCGATCAAGACCAGTGATCATCTTGAGCTGGCGAGCGGATCAGCTACGGTCCGCACGGCAACGATTGAGGTGCAGCCGGCAGACATTCCAGGGCTCCTGAGCGAAGATGGAACGCAGAAGAATTCGCAAACGGCGCCGGACGGAGGGAACTTCTAAGTGATTGCCGTAATCGGGCTCGTGCTGGGCGTAGTCATGGGAATGATTTTGCAACCGTCGGTGCCAAGCGAACTGCAACCCTATTTACCCATTGCCGTGGTTGCCGCGCTGGACGCGCTATTTGGTGGAGTGCGCGCGCTGCTGGGTGGAACGTTCAACGACCGCGTATTTACGGTGTCATTCTTATCCAATGTCGTCCTCGCCGCCTTCCTGGTTTTCTTAGGCGACCAATTGGGCGTCGGATCGCAACTATCGACCGCCGTCGTTGTTGTGCTCGGCATCCGCATCTTCTCCAACGCCGCCGCAATTCGCCGGTACGTTTTCAAGGCGTAGGGCAAGGGACGGTATCCAGTGGTTCCCGGTAAACACGGCTATAAAGCCGAAGCCAAAGAAGACGCCGCACGTTTAGACGACACCAGCCGCCAGGCCCGCGGCCGGCTCCTGCGGGCCCTGCGCCCGCGCATTAACCGCTCCCAAATAACCGTGGCGTTGCTGTGCTTGGGGCTGGGTTTTGCTCTGGTAGTCCAGGTACAGCAAAACCAGGGGGAATCTTTGGGGTCACTGCGGCAGAGCGAATTGGTCCGGCTGCTAGATGAGGTCACGAGCCAGTCCTCCGAGCTCGCGCGCACCGAGCGGGAACTGCGCGCGACCCGGGACGAGTTACTTTCGGGAACCAACTCGGCTCGGACCGCCTATGAGGCCATGGAAGACCAGGTCACTCGGCAGGCGATTTTGGCCGGAACCGTGCCCGTGGACGGCACCGGCGTATCCGTGCGCATCATCGATAACGGCGGGGCCCTCGATGCCCTCGTATTACTGGAAGTGATTCAAGAACTGCGCAATGCGGGCGCAGAAGCGATCGATATAAATGATGAGCGCATTGTGGCTTCATCCTGGTTTCTAGACAGCGCGGGGGCGATCGTTTTGGACGGTCAAACGCTGACTTCCCCTTATGCCATTCAGGCCATCGGCGACGCCGCCACAATTTCTGCAGCCTTGGAAATGCCCGGGGGAGTGCTGGCCGGCATTCGGGGGCGCGGGGCCACCGCATACCTGGA
Source organism: Actinomycetes bacterium (assembly GCA_021793895.1). The sequence continues at coordinate 742 of JAJYRW010000311.1, read as the reverse complement.
ATCCCATGAAGAGATATCAATAACGTCGATTAAGCGCCCTGACAAAACCCGGTTCGCGACACCGCAACCGACGTCATAAGGCCCCGCAACCGACGCGATGAGATCCCGATCCGGCCCCCGTAAGGATTGCACTGCGGACTTATGGCCATGTCGTTTTGATGATGAGCAAGGTAGATTGTCCCCAGTGGGGCGAGCCACGGAATTAACGCGTTAGGCTGGTCTTGCGTGGTTTATTGCTGCTATTAAAGCCCGCACTCATTAAGCGAGCGAGGAGACGACCTTGACTGACCAAAATTTCGGTTCGCAGTGGCCCGATGAAGGCTCGCCCGAAACGACGATTCAGTTTGGGCACACGGCACCGGCGGAGCCCGCTGCCAGCGCTTTATCGCCAGATGAGGCCGTTATTGCCTCTCTGCCCCCCACCTCGGCCCTGCTGATCGTGGCGCATGGGCCAAATGTTGGTGCGCGCTTCCTGCTCGATAGCGACCAAACCACGGTCGGGCGTCGGGAATCTGCCGATATCTTCCTCGATGATGTGACCGTCTCGCGGAAGCACGCCGAGTTTGTGCGTAGCGGCACCCGCTTCACGGTCCAAGACGTCGGCAGCCTCAACGGCACCTATGTCAACCGGGATCGCATTGACTCCGCCCAGTTGGCGGCCGGCGATGAAGTCCAGATCGGTAAATTCAGAATGATCTTCCATCCCGGCGACCAGCGCAGCGCAGAAAGCAGCGGCAACTAG
>JAJYRW010000310.1 GCA_021793895.1 Actinomycetes bacterium | reverse complement strand
GGCAAGCCCTACGTCAGCCGCCGCGAGCGCGGGAGCATCATTGACGCCGTCCCCAATCATCGCGGTGGTGTGCCCGCGGGAAGTGAGGTCGGAGATCACGGAGAGTTTGTCTTCTGGAAGGAGGCCGGCGCGCACGTCAGCGATGCCCAGTTCGGTGGCGACGGCGGCAGCGACGCGTTCATCATCACCGGTGAGCATGACGGTGTTTGTGACCCCGAGGGTTTTTAGGTCGCTCAGGGCACGGGCGGCGCTGGTGCGGATGCGATCGGCGATTGCCAGGAGGCCGATGATTTCGCCATCGAGGGCGAGGAGCACTGTGGTGCGCCCGGAGCGGGTGTGGTCTTCAAGTGTCGCTGTGAGGCGAGCGCGCTCGACGGCCGAAAGAGTTTCGATGTTCGATGCCAGGAAGCTGGGGTTGCCGAGGGCGATTTTTCGGCCCTGCCAGGTGGCGATAACTCCGCGCCCGGGTTCGGTGCTCATCTCGTCCGCGTGGGCGGGTAGGTCGATGTTTTGGGCGCGGGCGGCGGCCAGGATCGGCGTTGCGAGCGGGTGTTCAGATCCGGTTTCGGCAATTGCGGCCCAGCGCAACACGTCGGTATCGGTGTGTTTGGGGCTGAGGGACGGGTGCGCGATGAGCTCGGGGCGGCCGGCTGTGAGCGTGCCTGTCTTGTCGAACGCAATGGTGTCCAGTTTGCCGGCGGCTTCGAGATATTGGCCGCCCTTGACGAGGATGCCGCGGTTGGCAGCCCGCCCGATTCCGGCGACAAATGTCACGGGCATCGAAATCACGAGCGCGCCGGGGCAGGCGATAACGAGCAGGGTTAGCGCGGTTTCGATGTTGCGTGTGAGGGCGAATGTGATGAGTGCGAGGACGACTACTGCCGGTGTGTACCAGGTCGCGAAGCGTTCCATAGTCCGCTGGGCTGGGGCTTTGGCTTCCTGCGCCTCTTCTACGCGCTCAATGATGCGCGCCAGCGTGGTGTCATCGCCGATTCCGGTGGCGCGCACGTGGAGCAGGCCGGAGCTTCCGGGAGCCAGGGTGGTGCCTGCAAATACTTTCGCGCCCCGGGTTTTTTCGGCCGGTGCTGATTCGCCCGTGATTGACGATTCGTCTGCCGCGGCGTATCCGGCTTCTACTTCCCCATCTACTGGGATGCGTCCGCCGGGCTTGATGAGCACTTCTTCACCCGGCGCAACGTCATAGGCATCAACTTCAAGTTGCTGACCGTTGCGGACCACGATGGCGGTGTTTGGCGTCAGGTCGAGGAGTTTCTCAACAGCGTTTCGGGTACGACCCAGGGTTGCGGCTTCCAGTGCGGAGCCGAGGACAAATAGAAATGTGACGGCGGCGGCTTCCCAGTATTCGCCAATTACTAGCGCGCCCGTGACCGCGATCGTTACGAGCAGTTCAATGCCCAGGCGTCGCGCGCGGAGTTCTTGGACCGCGCGGCGGGCAATGCCCGCGCCCGCTAGGGCGGCGGCTGCGATCATGCCGATGTTGTAGATCCACTGCGCAGAGGCCGAGGTTGGGATCGTGAACCACTTGGCGAGCCAGCCCATAAGAATAAGGCTCGCCGCCGTTGTTAGGAGGATCGTGCGGCGGCGCAGGAGCGAATTGGCCATGGGTCTCACCTTTTAATGGATCGGGCGCGGGTTTTATTGTTCGGGCACGGGGCCGCTTGAACGATGCTTAGGATTTAGTTGCGGCCGCGCGCGGTGGCGGTGTATCCGACTTCGCCGATAGCGGCGATGAGTGCATCGGTGGTAGGTGTGCCGTCGTGGTCGACGACGATGCGTCCGGTAGTGAAGTGCACCTTCGTGGCGTTTACGCCGGGCTGTTGATCTAGGTGCTTCTCAATTTTTTGGACGCAGGAGGGGCAACTGAATTCATTGGAGCGAAGCACGGTTTGCATTTTGGAACATCCTTTAACTTTGCAGACTCTGCTGAGCCTTGGTGCGAACGTCGAGCGGGGTGCCCGACGCTGTGTCTCAAAGTTATTTCTTCGCACTAAAACGCTCCATGACGCAGATCAAGTAGTGCGCGCACTGCCTGTGATTTGGGCCACATGTGGGGCTCAACCTCGAGCCATCTCGCGGAAACGCGCAGCTTTTTACCGCTCACAGCGTTAAAAAGCTGCACAATTCGAAAGCTCCATTGGGAGCGCGACTGAGCCCGGCTTAATGCCGCGGGGCATACCGCAGAGCCCGGCGCGAGAAGTTACTTGCGCAGCGTGCGCCGCTCAAATAAAATCGCGGCGAGCGCGCCCAGCAGCGCGGTAAAGGGAGTCACCAAGACCACCAGGTAAAACAAGCCCGTCAGCGAACTTGAACTGCCATCCGATGGCAGAAAGAAAAAGAGCACCAGCGCCAGCAGGATGCCGAAAATGACGCCGCCACCGATGAACGCGCCATAGCGCGGCGCTTTGCGCGGACGCACCGGAACAACGACTTCGCGCTCTTCGAAATCGGCGTCCTCCGCGTTGATATCTTCGAGCAGGTCATCGCTCAGCGTGTGGTCCTCGCCATAAACTGTGTCATCCGTGATCGCGACATCATCGTCAGAGACAAACGGCTCATCTGGCACCGCCCCGTCGCCGGCCACATCCTCGTCGGCAGCAGCTTCATCAGGTGCCAAGCCCTCCCCGGCCACGTCCTCGTCAGCGGCATCCGCATCGGGCACCACTCCTTCATCGGCCACATTTTCGACCGGCACAGCGCTTTCAGCGGCAGGCTCGGTCACCGGATCCCCGGCAGATTGGTCCGGCGTTCCAGGCACCTCGCCTTCGGCGGGTGTTTCAAACTCTTCAGGCTCGCGACCGGTGCTTTCCATAGAAGACAGGCTACTTGCTCAATCGCACAAGTGGCAGCCAGTGGCTGATATCGGCGCGCGCTCCCGA
>JAJYRW010000309.1 GCA_021793895.1 Actinomycetes bacterium | reverse complement strand
CCCGGCCGAAGAAACCTCAACCTGAATGCCGAGGCGGCTCGAAAGATGGCCCACAACAAACATTCCGAGGCGCTGGGCACCAATAACGTCGCTCGCAGAGGAAGAACGAATCTTTTCGTTCACATCAGCAACGGCAGCCGCGTCCATGCCCAAGCCGTCGTCCGTAATTGAGATAGCGACGCCATCCTCACGCAGTGCCGTCATGACTTCGACGCGCGAAGTCGGATCGGAGAACACCGTCGCGTTCTCCATCAATTCGGCGAGCAGGTGCGCGACAGTGAGCGCGACGTGGCCCAAAACAGCGGGGTCGGCCATCAAAACTAGGTCGATGCGGTCGTAGTGCTCAATCTCAGAAGACGCAGTACGCACAACATCAGAAATCGCCATCGGATTGCGCAAACGGCGGCCCGAGTCGATTCCGGCCAAAACCAGCAAGGACTCCGCGTTACGGCGCATGCGCGTCGCCAAGTGGTCCAGGCGGAAGAGGTCTTCCAGTTGGGCGGGGTCTTCCTCGGTGCGCTCCAACTGGGTGATGAATGTTAATTGTCGGTTCAAAAGAACCTGGTCCCGACGGGCAACGTTGACGAACATTTCGGCGATCGAACCGCGCAGCGCTGCCTGTTCCTGGGCGACGGTAACGGTCGTTTCATTAACCGAGTTGAAAGCGGATGCGAGCTTTCCGATCTCGTCGCGCGATTCAACGGGAATGCGTTCCAGCTCGATATCCGGTGCGGCGCCCGGAGTGGCGACCTGTTCGACCAAGCGCGGCAGATCATCGCGGACCTTCTCAGCCGCCCTCGTCAGGCGGCGGAGCGGATTAACAATTCCGCGCGCAACAATCAGGGCCAAAAACAGCGAGAATAGCACCGCGATTGTCGCGCCACCGATGGTTATGATCGCCTGGTTTCTGGCGTCAGTTGCGGCTTCATCGGCGCGCTGAGCGGCAACCTCAATAACTTCCCCCCGCGCCGGCTCGATATTGTCGACAACGCGGTTAATGGAATCGATCCAGTCGTTGACGTCCATGCGCTCGAGCGTCTCAACCGACCCAGTCTGTACCAAAATACGGAGCGTAGCGACGTTCGTAGCAATGGACGGGACTGTGGCCTCGGTGTCTAGCGCGTCCAATTGTGAGGCGGCGTTGTCAAGAAGTTCTTCCTGCAGGGCAACAAGGGATTGCAAATCGGCCCGGACTTGATCTGTCCGTTCGGTCGTATTGATGACCGTCTCACCAAGTTCGCGCTCTTGCTTCAAGTATTCCGTGAGTAAATCGAGCGTCGCATAGGTGGAAATGAATTCCGCGGGATCACGCTGCTCGATCAGACCGCCGAGGCGCGAAGCCAACATGACGTCATTTCTAATAATTTTGCTGTAACTATCGAAAGCCGTGCTCTCAGTGATGGAACCTGATTCCACACGCGGGCGAAGCGCTTCCAAGCGGGCGTGCGTTTCAACGGTTTCATCGATCAGCTCAAGAATACGGTCATCGAGAAGGTCAAAATCGATTATGTCCAGATGCCCGCGCAGCCCTGCTAATGCTTCATCAGTCAACCAACGCGATTGTTCGAGTTCATTGACAAGGCTTTCGCGATCGGAATCGTCCGCGTTAATAAACCGCAGCGCAGAGTGCCGTTCTTGTTGCAGCGCCTCTACGACCGAGCGCATGTCTTCTGCGGCATAAATGAGGTTCGAGACCTGACGGGTTGATCGCGAGTCAGAAACTGCCGTAAGGGAGATGAACAAGGCACCGGCCGTAAGAACCGCAATGGGTACCGCAAGGATCGCCAGAATCTTCCAGCGAATTCCAAGCCTGCGCAGCATACCCTTACCTCCTTAAGACCTCATCGTTTGTAAGTGTTCGGCGTTCCGCGCGCAAGAATTTACCCTCACCCAAATGGAGGTCACCCAGATGGCGTAGTGAGTCCCCCGCGGCAAAACCGCAACCGCGTATATCCTTTCACACCTAGCGGCACGTACTCTCGGAAGTATGCGCGCTGTCACAATCCCCGAATTTGGGGGCCCCGAAGTACTCACAGTCTCTGATATTCCTGCTCCAATTCCGGCCGCGGACGAGGTATTAATTGACGTCGCAGCAGCCGGAATCAACCGTGCCGACCTGCTCCAACGAGCGGGCCACTATCCACCGCCCCCGGGAGCTCCCCAGTGGCCGGGCCTTGAATGTTCCGGGACCATCAGCGCCGTCGGGGCGGACGTGCAGGGCTGGCAAGTGGGCCAGCGGGTCATGGCGCTCCTTACCGGCGGTGGATACGCCGAACAGGTTGTGGTTCCCGCCGGCCAGGTCATGCCCATACCTGAGAATGTTTCTTTTGTCACAGCCGCTGCCATCCCGGAAGCGCTGGCTACAGCGTGGGCCAACCTCGTCATCGCCGGGGGGCTTAAGGCTGGGGACACGGTCTTTATCGGTGGCGGTTCAGGCGGAGTCGGGTCGCTTACTATCCAGCTTGCGCGCGCTCTCGGTGCCCGCGTCATCACCTCGGCGGGCGGGCCCGAGCGGGCGGCGCGCTGCGTCGAACTGGGCGCCGACTTAGCCCTCGATTATCGCGCGGAAGATGTGGTGCAACGGGTCCGCGACTTTACCGACGGCACCGGTGTCGATGTGATTCTCGACGTGCTGGGAGCCGGAGCGCTCAACAACAACTTGCGCATGCTTGCGCTGGAGGGGCGTCTGGTCATCATCGGCATGCAACAGGGCCGCACCGGCGAACTTGATATCGCGCGTTTGATGAACCGGCGCGCAAAAATCGTGGGCACGACCCTCCGCTCGCGTCCCAAGGATGAGAAGGCCGAAATTATTTCCGAAGCCGGTGCCTGCGCCCTGCCGTGGCTGGAAAGCGGCAAAGTCGTGCCCGTGGTGCACCGCGAATATGATCTCGCGGATG
>JAJYRW010000308.1 GCA_021793895.1 Actinomycetes bacterium | reverse complement strand
CCGATCTTTTCAATTTTGGACGGCGCCGCGCACCCGGAAGATAATTCCGCTCCGCCCGCTGAGGTCACCGTGGTAGCAACGGCTGTTGATGTCACCCAGCGCCACAACTCGGAGGTGAGTTTGCGCGAATCGGAGGCGGTTTTACGCCTGGCCACCTCGGCCGGTGGGGTGGGAACGTGGACGCTCAATATTGGCACCGGTGCGCTGATGATCGACTCGATGGCCGCGCGCATCGCCTCCACTTCCGCCCAAAAAATCCGCACAATGGCTGATCTGATGCAGCGAGTTCACCCGGCAGATCGCGGACTTTTCGATGATGCCGATCTACTGCGCACCACGGGCATAACCTGCCGAATTATGGATGACGATGCGGTGGCGCGCACCGTTTTAATTCGCGGCCGGGCCTTTGGCAGCGGCGCCCATGCGCGCGTGGCCGGCACAATCATTGATATCTCGGCCACCCATGATCTGGCCAGCCGCCTAAACGAGACGCTGGAGTCCATCTCGGATGCCTACTTCGCCACCGATGAGAAGTGGCACGTCACCTATGCCAATCGCCATGCCGAGCGCCTGTTAGGTCAGCCTCTTTCCGAAATTATCGGCGCGGTGCTGTGGGACCTGTTCAGCGCCGAAAATTCGTCTTTGGAAACAAACCTGCGCCACGCGATGGAAACGCGCACGCCCATGTCAATGGAGGGCTCCTATGTTCCGCGCGGTGCCTGGTACGAGGTGCGCGCCTTCCCACTGCAGGGCGGGCTGAGCATTTACTTTTCCGATATCACCGACCGCAAAAGTGTTGAACAACAGCGCGACCGGTTGCTGGCCTCGGAGCGTGAGGCACGGCTGCGAGCGGAAGAGGCGCGCAAACACATCGCCTTCCAGGCCCGACACGATGCCCTTACCGGTCTGGTGAATCGGGGCGAGCTGGCGCGCCGGCTGGAACAGTTTTTAGGTGATGACGCCGGCACGGGCACCGCCGTGATGTTTGTAGACATCGACCATTTCAAGTGGGTCAATGACTCTCTCGGCCACGCTTTTGGCGACCACCTCTTGGTGGAACTTGCTGATCGCTTTGTCCCGCTGGTGCGCGAGGGGGATGTGGTGGCGCGCTTTGGTGGGGATGAGTTCGTTGTGGTGTTATTTGATTCCGATGCCGCCACCGCCGAAGCGGTCGCCGAGCGGCTGGCTGCCGCGGCGCGAAAAACGGTCGAGTTTGACGGGCGGTCGATAAATATCACCGTCAGCATTGGTCTAGCGCTCCAAGATGGTCAAGCAAGTGCGGAGTCGCTGATTAGTGATGCCGATATTGCGCTATACCGTGCGAAGGACGGGGGCCGCAATCAGGTGGCGTGGTTCCACGTGGCGGCGCGCGATGCGCTGGCCGAGCGGGCCCGGGTGGAAACTGAGCTGCGCGCCGGGTTGGAACGCGGTGAAGTGGTGCTGCACTATCAGCCCTCCTGGGATCTGACGACTGGAAAGATCGTGGACCTGGAAGCGCTGGCGCGCTGGCGCCACCCGGAAGCGGGTCTGCTGGGCGCCAATGATTTTGTGCCCTCGCTGGAGCGCACATCGTTGATTGTTGACTTGGGTAACTACGTGGTGCGCGCGGCGATAGCCGAGGCCGTCCAACTGCGGGACTTTGAAGATCTCACCGTTTGGATCAACGTCTCGCCCCGGCAACTGATCGGGCCGGGCCTGGCCCAGATGCTGCTGCAAACCCTGCATGAGCACAACCTGCCCACCGCGCGCATCGGCGTGGAAATTGTGGAGACCGCACTGGTGGAGGCCGCCGCCGCGGAAGAGGAACTAGAAAAACTCCACCAGGCGGGCGTGCGCATCGCAATAGATGATTACGGCACCGGTTACAGCTCACTGGCCCGACTGCAGCAGTTACCCCTGGACATGATCAAACTAGACCGCAGCCTAATTTCTGACGTGGGCACCAAAAAGGGCCGCGCCCTGGTTGACTCGGTGATCCAATTGGCCGTGGCGCTTGAAGCCACCACGGTCGCCGAGGGCATCGAAAAGCGCGAACAACTGGCAGCCGTCCAAGAACTGGGCTGCACCACCGCCTCGGGCCACTTATTGGCCCAGCCCATGTCGCTGGAAGAACTCGTCGACTACTTGCGCACCGAACAGGCAAAGAGCCTGCAGGCGTCGCCTCAAAGCGCCGCGCCGGGCGAGCGCCGCTAGCCCCAGCCCTTATAGGTCGCTAGCCCAGCCGTTACAGGCTGCCGAACATCCGCGGGGTGCGCTTGGCGTATTTGCGGTACTTCTTGCCAAACCGGCGATCTAACGCCCGCTCTTCCAGATCGGCTTTCTTATGCAAGATGTTTGCCAGCGCCCCCACGGCGATGAGCGGCTCCACGCGGCGCCGCAACAACGCAAACCCGCTCGCGCCCGCGAGCAGACCAACATAAATGGGATGGCGCGAACTGGAGTAGGGGCCCGCGGTGAGGAGCTTGGCATTTTTGACCGGCGTCGTCGCCGACGTCAACTGCTCGCCCTGCTCCAGCGCCCCCGACACCGCAATTGCCCCGCCCGCGATTACCGCGGCCCAGCCGCCGAGCTTGATAATTTTTGGTAGTTTCCACTTCGCCCGCCCGGGCCAAAACAGGCCCGCAATGGCAGCGGCTTGGGCTGGTAGGAGATTATTCTTTTTGCTCATCAGATAACCCATCAATCTTTTCTAGTTCCGCATCGGTCAATTGGAGTTCGGCGGCGGCCAGGTTTTGGGCCAGGCGCTTGGAATGGGCGGATTTTGGAATAACGACCACGCCGCGATCCAGATGCCACCGAATAATGATTTGCGGGACCGTGGCCGAGTGCGCATCGGCGATTTCTTGCAGCACGGGCGCTGCTAAATCGGCCCCCTTGAACGGGCTGTAGCCTTCCACGACCACC
>JAJYRW010000307.1 GCA_021793895.1 Actinomycetes bacterium | reverse complement strand
TACCGAGGCCGGATATCCCGCCATTGGGCTCGTTGCGCAGGTACCGCACTACCTGGCGCAGTCGAATTATCCACAGGCCGCGGTGGGACTCCTTGAAGTCCTGCAGCGCAGCTGTGACCTATCGCTCCCAATTGGTGATTTGAACGTGCGTGCTGGGCGCACCTCAAAGGAAATCGAACGCCAGCTTTCCACCAACGCGGAAGCCCGCGAAGTCGTTAGCGCTCTGGAGCGGCAATATGACAGCGCCACGCACAGTGCCAAGCTCCCCAGCCTTTTAGCCGCGGAAGAAGAAATTCCAACGGCCGATGAGCTGGGGGCAGAATTTGAGCGGTTCTTAATGCACGAGGCACAGCGTCAAACGCGCGGCGCGGACCTCAACGAGCGCGGCGAAGACCTCAACGACAGCGGCGCGGACCTCAACGAGCGCGGCGCTGGCGAAGAGGACATGGGCGAAAATTTCGACCGCGATCAGCTTGCTGGCCGCGACCAGGTAGACGGCCCCGACCAGCTAGACAGCCCCGACCAGGTAGACAGCCCCGACCAACTTGAGGACGACGACTTTGGCGGCGAAGACTTTGGCGATGACACCGGCGAGGCGAGTGTTTCTTAGGGCTTCGTAACGGGCCCTAAATCTCCCACCGGGTCTCGCAGCGGCTTAGCTCCGGCTGCGAAAACCTCTAATTCCCGGCCCTCTAATGTGCGGGCCGGGATGGGGGTGGAGCGCAAAGCCCGCCCAATTTGGGCCGCAGCCGCCCGCAGGCGCACGCCGTCCTTGGCGGCCAAAATTATTACGTTTCCGTGCCGTCGCCCGCTAAAGACGCCCGGCTCGGCTGCAATTAGTACGTTTTTTCCGAAGAGTTCGCGCATGGTCGCTACTTCCTGGCGCGCTAGGTTTAGCGGCGGAAAATCTGCGCAGTTGGTCAGATAGATGCCCTGGGCGCTTAAAGTGCGATGAACCTGGGCTACGGCCTCCAATGAGGTCAGCTCCAATGGAACCTCGGAATTGGCGAACACATCGCGGATAATCACATCCCAGCGGACATCAGCGCTCTTTTCTAGTGCCACACGCGCGTCTTGAACCCGAATTCGCAATTGCGGGGAGCGCGGTAAATCGAACCACTGGCGAACCAGTTGCGCTAGCTTTGCATCAATCTCGAGCGCCAGTTGGTGCGAACCGGGGCGGGTTGCATCGACATATCGAGCCATGGTGCATCCCGCTGCGCCTAAGTGCATTGCCCGCAGTGCCTTCTGCGGCGGGAACCAGGCATCGATGATTGCGGCCATCCACTGCATGTATTTGAATTCCAGGTGGGTGGGATCGGCAAAATCAATATGCGAGCTGGGCGTGCCATCGAGGAAGAGCGTTACGCGATTTGGTGCTCCAGCTTGCGCCACTACCGTAACTTCAGCGTGGTCCGTATTTATCGGCTCGGTAGGTAACGTCGCGGGAGTTGATGAAGGACGGCGACGAGCGCGGGAGGCAGACACGATCACCCAGGATAGGCGCTAATTTCTCCGGCTGCGTAGATTGATGCTGTGAGTCGAGGCCCGCGTTCTACTTCCGTTGCCCGAAACTGGGGCGATGATGATTCCGGCACCGCCGTTTTGCATGTGGATATGGACGCGTTTTTTGCCTCGGTGGAGATAGCGCTGCGCCCCCAATTACGCGGAAAGCCAGTCATTGTGGGGCGGCACGATCGCGGCGTGGTGGTCGCAGCAAGTTATGAGGCCCGGGCATTTGGCGTGCGTGCCGCCATGCCGATGGCCCGGGCGCGGCGGCTTTGCCCGGCTGCGACCGTGATTCCGCCCACTCATAATCGCTACCACGAGGTGTCGGCTCAGGTAATGGACATGCTGCGCGATATAACGCCGCGGGTGGAAGTGCTTTCGATTGATGAGGCGTATCTGGACGTGACCGGGGCGCTAAAAAAGTGGGGGAGTGCTACAAAGATTGCGCACCACATTCGGGCCGAGGTGGCCCGAATCCACGAGGTGACGTGCTCGGTGGGAGTTGCCTCCAGCCCCGTGGTTGCCAAGTTAGCTTCCACCCACGCCAAGCCCGATGGCCTCTTGCTCATCCCGCGGGCCCGCACGCTGGAGTTCTTGCACGAGCTGCCCGTGGGCGCTCTTCCAGGCGTGGGGCCGCGCACCGAAGAAACACTGCACGAGTGGGGGATCCACACGGTAGAAAACCTCGCGCACACCGATTTGCCCGTGCTGACGCGAATCATTGGGCGCGCCCACGCCCTGCGTCTACACCAGATCGCGTGGCAGCGCCAGGCATGGGAGATCAATCCGGATCGAGCCGAAAAATCTGTGGGCACCGAGACCACCTTTGAGACCGATGTCCGTGATGTTGCCCAGTTGCGCCGGACCATTTTGGCGCTCGCCGACCGCACGGCGGCCCGAGCACGTCGCGCAGAAGTGGTGGGCAGCGTGGTCGCAATTAAGGTCCGCACGGCGGACTTTGCAACCTTCAGCCGCTCTCGAACGCTGCCTTCACCCATTGACGATGCGCCAACGCTAAACCGGGTAGCTCAAGAACTCTTTGCTGCCCATGCCCCGAGCAAGGCGATTCGCTTACTGGGCGTGCGCCTAGAAGGGCTGTCAGCAACCGAAACTACGCCGCGGCAATTGAGCTTTGAATCGATTTTTGCGCCGGCCCCCACCAGCACACCGCAGGTAACGAAACTCGTTGATCAAGTTCGCGAGCGCTTTGGCGCAGAGGCGCTAAAACCCGGTACCCTGGTGGAAAGAGCGGGGAGGGATGCGGAAGATGGCACTGGCGAACTATCCTAGGAAGACAGATCAGATTTTTAACCGCCAGGAGGTTTGCTATGCCTCTGTCTGACTATGAGCGAGAGGTCCTTGCTCAGATGGAGCGCGCGCTGCGCTCAGACGATCCAGAATTTGCAACCTCG
>JAJYRW010000306.1 GCA_021793895.1 Actinomycetes bacterium | reverse complement strand
ACCCGGGGGCCAAGCGGGCCACCAGGTAAACGCCCGCCTTGACCATGGCAGCGGCGTGCAGGTAGGCGCTGACCGGCGTGGGGGCGGCCATCGCTGAGGGCAACCAAAAGTGGAGCGGCACGAAAGCCGATTTACTCAGCGCTCCGAACAGCACCAGAATCACGGCAACTGTGACCGCAGTGCCCGACATTTGCGGAGCTTGCGCGATGATTTTAGACAGTCGCGTTGTGCCGGTTTGATGGCTGAGCATCAGTAAGCCAACGAGCATCGCCAGGCCGCCGGCGGTGGTGACAATGATGGCCTGCATCGCCGCGCGCCGAGATTCCTTAGATTCAGCCAAATGGCCGATTAGTAGGTAGGAACAAATCGTGGTCAGTTCCCAAAAGACGTAAAGAACGAGCACATCATCGGCCGTTACGAGTCCGATCATGGACCCGGCGAACGCGCTTAATACGGAGGCAAAACGGCCCAAGCCGGGTTCGGTATCGCGGAAATAGCCGGCACAGTAAATCATGACGAGCGCGCCAATTCCGCTTACTATCAGCAGCAGTACCCAGCTAAGGGCGTCGGCGCGCAAGGTTAGTCCAATGTTCAGGTCAGGGATCCACTGGAAATGTTCTACGTGCCCTGGACCATCAATCATTTTCCCCCGCTGCGTTGCGGCCCAGATTGCTGCGGCTGCTGGGACCAGTGCTAATCCTAAGAAGGCACGGCGTCCAAACCGGTGCACCAAGCTCGGGGCAAGAAAAGCCAGGGCCACGTGCGCGGCAAGGATCCCAGTTATGATGATGCGTCTCCCGTCAGGTGTCGGCGGGCCAGGTCACGCGCATCACGTTCCGCGATGGCGGCGATAACCGAGTATAAAATATCATCGCCGCCCTGCCCTCCTTGAAGGGTGCGGCAGGCTTCCGGTCAAAACTAAGGTGCTATGCGCGCTGTAGTTCAGGCCAACTCTCGCGGATCGACCAGGAACCGGTCGTCGTCCATAATTTGCCCGCCAATTGCCTCAAAGAGCCCGTAAACGGTGCGCGCTACTAGGTCAAAAGCGCGACGGCGCGCGATTTTTGTCGTTACGGGAGGGTCTTCGAGTTCGAGTTCTTCTATTTCCAGTGGCGTCCACTGCACCTGATAACTGATGGGGGTTTGGCCTTTCCAGACGGGCTGGAGCGCCGGTGGGATGTCTTCTGCGGGGCCAATGAGCACGTCGATGCGCCCGTCGGATTCCAGGTCAGATCCCAGCCCGTACTGATCGCTGATTTCCGGATTTTGCGCCGGGGCCGGCGCGTTAGGCGCGGCGTTTTCGGTGAATTCGGTGACCGGCGCAATGTCAGCTTGTTCGGGGGCGCGCTGATGAAATTGCACGTGCGGCAAAGTGGCCGATACGACCTTGTGAGCGGCGGCTGGGTCAAGCCACACCGGAGAAAGGATTGTCAGATCGACGCTGCTTTCGATGTCGGGACGCAAAATCGTATCCGACGGCGCAATGCGCAACGTGCCGCTCAAGCGCCGAGCGACAGCAACTGCCCAGTTCAGAACCCGCCCCTCGTCGCGGATGGGCAGGCCCGCGGGGCAGGCGCGTGCGATTCCGGTGCGCTCGGGCAGCCCCATAAACGGGGGTTCACCGCGCTCGCGGGGAGTTTGGAGTGAAAAGAGGACCGGCGTTTCGGCCGGGATTTTGAGTGATTTGCGGACGGCGGCGTCGGTTACGGGGCCAACAATGCGCGAGTGGCGCGACAGCTTCAGCCCATCGGCGCCGATGCGCGGGGCGTTGAAGCGCATTTGCGCCAAAATCAACAGCAGCTCTAATGATGCGCCCTCCGGCAGGGCGAGCACGTGATGGGCCGCCCAATCTGCAACAGCGCGCGGCTGGGCCATCAGTAACTAAATCTCGGTGCGTTGGAAATTCAAGTGCGAGAGAGAAGCGGTCGGTCCGCGCTGGCCTTGATACCGCGATCCGTACTTTTCCGACCCGTAGCCCTCTTCGGAGGGGGAGGCGAGCTGGAAGAAGCACAGTTGTCCGATTTTCATGCCCGGCCACAGCTTCATCGGCAGGGTGGACACATTTGATAACTCGAGAGTGACATGACCGGAAAAGCCGGGATCTACGAAGCCCGCGGTCGAGTGCGTGAGTAGTCCTAGGCGTCCCAGGCTGGATTTGCCTTCGAGGCGCGCGGCAATGTCATCGGGCAAAGTGACAAGTTCCAGTGTGGAAGCCAGTACGAATTCGCCCGGATGCAAGATAAACGCCTCATCCCCCTGAGTCTCGAGGAGTCGCGTGAGCTCTGGTTGATCCATCGAGGGGTCGATGTAGGGATAGCGATGATTATCAAAAAGGCGGAAATACCTGTCTAAGCGCACGTCAATGCTGGCTGGCTGCACCATTGCGGCGTCGTAGGGGTCTAGAGAAATTCGGCCCGCGTCAATCTCCGCGCGAATATCACCATCTGAAAGCAACACGGGGCAAGGCTAGCGCATTTGGAAGCGTGATCGCACGAAGCCACGTGGCGCGCGATACATGCTTGAACGTGGCGATCTGCCTGCGCAAGAGAAGGCCTGGGGCACAAAAATACCCCCGGCCGCGGCGCTATTGCCGGTGTGCCGGGGGTATTTTCGGAAGCTCGCCTGCGGCTAAGACTTTGCGAGATAGTTCCCGTTTGCGTCTGTGCTCCACTTGGGATCGTCCGAGGCCAAGTACAAGATTCCCTCGATGACGCCCCACAGTCCACCAATACCGCAGGTGACGACCGTGACAACGATCTGCCAAATGCCAATGTTGGTGAATCCTAGATAGAAGCGGTGTACACCCCAGGCACCCAAGAAAAGGCCAAGGAGCCCTGCGACCATCTTGGTTTTCGGGCTCGGGGGTGGCGGGCCACCCGGGTAGCCGCCGTGTGGCGGATACGGGGGTTGTCCACCGGGCGGAGGCGGCTGTCCACC
>JAJYRW010000305.1 GCA_021793895.1 Actinomycetes bacterium | reverse complement strand
GAGTCGTCGTCATATCTGCGAGGCTACCCAGTCAGGCCCCGGCGTGTCAGAAGCGGCTCAAGGATCGCATCGCGGCCGCGGAGGTCCCGGTACAGATCCAGCATGTCGGCGCTGCCACCTCGGCCGAGCAAAGCCTCGCGGAAGCGCTGCCCGTTTGCGCGCGTGAGGCCGCCGTTTTCTTCGAACCACTTCACGGCGTCGGCGTCAAAGACTTCGGCCCAAATATAGGAGTAGTAGCCCGCGTCGTAACCGCCAGCGAAGGTGTGGGCGAAATAACTTGTGCGGTAGCGCGGCTGGAGTTCGTCCATCGCGACGCCAGCTTCTTCCAGTGCGCGCTTTTCGAACGCCATGACTTGCTCGCGCGTGGTGATTTCGGCGGCTTCGGCGGCGGAAATGCGGTGCCAAGCCTGGTCGAGTAGGGCGGCGGCCAAGTACTCGGTCGTGGCAAAACCCTGACCGTAGATTTGCGCTTCGCGCAATTTGTTGGCGATCTCGGCCGGCAAGACTTCGCCGGTTTCGACGTGGCGGGCGTAGTTTGGTAGCACTTCGGGGTGCAAAATCCACATCTCGTTTACCTGTGATGGGAACTCGACCACATCGCGGGGAACCGAGGTTCCCGTAAATGACGGATAGTTCACGTCCGATAGCAGCCCGTGCAGCGCGTGGCCAAACTCGTGGAACAGTGTCCTTACCTCGTCGATCGTTAGCAGTGTGGGCTCGCCGGCGGTCGGTTTAGCGATATTGAGGTTGTTAACGATGATTGCTTTTTCATCAAGCAGCCGGTTTTGCCCCACCTGGTCGTTCATCCACGCACCGCCGTATTTTGTGTCGCGGGTGTATGGGTCGAACAGGAAGAGGCCGAGCTTGGAACCGTCCTCCTCGAACACTTCATAAATGTCGACGTCTTCGTGGTAGCCGACCAAGTCGGGGCGCTTTTGGAACGTTATGCCGTAGAGGCGATTAGCGGCGAAGAAGACACCGTCGTTGAGGGTCTTGGTGAGTTCGAAATAGGGCTTGACCGTCGCGTCGTCGACCGCGTAACGCTGCGCTCGAACTTTTTCTTCGTAAAATGCCCAGTCCCAGGGTTGCAGTTTTTCACCGGGATGGTCTTTTTCGAGCGCCGCTTGCAGGTCGGCGGCTTCCTTTTTCGCATTTTGGACGGCAACCGGCGCCAAAGCGTCCATGAGTTCACTAATCGCGGTGGTTGTTTTGGCGGTGCCCTCATCCGCTACCAGCGCGGCGTGATTGGGATGTCCGAGTAATTCGGCTCGCTCGGCCCGCAGGCGAACTATCTGGGCCACGAGGTCGCGCGTATCGGTGTCCCCGCCGTTGGCGCCCCGGTTGATGGAGGCGGTGTAGATGCGCTCACGTAGTTCCCGGTTTTCTGCTGCGGCCAAAACTGGCTGCATCGTCGGCAAGCCCAGTTCAATGGCGTAAGTTCCTTCGGGTAAGTCGCGGCGCTGCGCGGCCTGTGCATAACCCGCTACGGTGCTCGGCGCGATACCGGCCAGGTGCGAGACGTCGTCCACAATCACCGCGGTGGCGTTGGTGTCGTCTAAAAGTCGCTGCGGGAATGCGGTAGTTAGGCGCGAGAGCTGCGAGTTGTATTCAGCGAGTTTGGCCCGGGCCGCGTCGTCGAGAGCGGCGCCTTCGCGGCGCAGGTCCCGCCACTTCTCCTCCAGGAGGTGCTTCGTTTCGGAATCCAGGTCAAGTTCATCGCGCTGCTGATACAGGGCATCGATGCGCTGCCACAGGCGCGGGTCCAAACTGATCGCGTCCTGATGCGCGGTGAGCTTGGGGGCGATTTCCTCTTCGATCGCCTTTATGGGCTCGGTCGCGTGCGCGCTTGTCTGGTTGAAGAAGATGCGGGCGACGCGCTCCAACTTTTGGCCCGTGCGCTCGAGGGCGACCAGCGTGTTTTCAATACTGGCGGGGGCGTCGTTGCTTAAAATTTCTTCAATTTCGGCGCGGTGTTCTTCCATCGCGGTTTCGAACGCCGGAATAAAATGCTCATCTTTGATGGCGGCGTAGTCGGGCAGGGCATATGGAAGGTGCGCGGGGGCAAGCAGCGGGTTTGTCATGTGTCCCATGCTCTCGAAGTTTCTTTGCTGTTTCCAACTCGGGCTTCAGTTTCGGCGCGGGCGGGCGCGCAGATCTGAGCGAGCCCGGCGTGCGGGTCTGGCCGCGCTCCTAATTCTCTACGGTTGGTTATGATGTTGCCTGAAGGCTGTGATAGATTCTTCTGCGGTTCCCAGGAATAAATACCCAAGAAAATTCTTTGGAAAACCAGCATGTCCGGGTGGCGGAATTGGTAGACGCGCTAGCTTGAGGTGCTAGTGCCCGGTATAGGGCATGGGGGTTCGAGTCCCCCCTCGGACACAGTTATTTTCGTTGGTATTACGCGGTAAACAAGAGGTAAGAAAAACCATTTACCTCAACGCATTACCCGAAGGAACAATCCAGAACATATCTCGCGCAATTTAGAGCACGCAATAGCGCCCCGATCCACATGGGCTAGGGCACTTATGGCACCACGCTTCGGTTATGCGCCGGGCGCTTCGCTCGAAGTTTTAAACTTCCCAGTCTGATTTATAGGAACGGCCCCGCAGCAAACTGGCTAGTTCTTGATGCACTGTCAGTGTTTTATGTAGGTGCGCTTCCCGCTCGGGTAGAAGAATGCCTTGCTCTTCGCTTTGCCAGTCTTCACTGGCGAAATAGCCCGTGTACGGGTTGATGACACATTTGAAGTCGAGCATCAAAGACTGCGCGATCCCGCCGGTGGCCATATAGCTGTGCGCAAGGCCCGCCGCGCAGATGAAAGTCACGAGCTTGTCGAACCAGGCAGAGGTGTTCACGCCGTCGCCGGTGGCTCCTGTGGCCTCAATTACCGACTTCAACTGCGCGGGCGGTGCCCAGTTGTAGATCGGGAACGAGAGCACGATGCCGTC